>CAJQOF010000072.1 GCA_905479855.1 uncultured Cytophagales bacterium | reverse complement strand
ATTTTTGGCGATGTTATTCCTCTTGAGTATGCTGCTCCAGCGTTGTGGAAGTAATGGCTTGCATAGGGTTGATGATGGAGCGACAACCATCGCCGTTAATAGGGATTCTCAACCCAAACCCTCTCCTGAGCAAAGCGAAACGCCTTTATCCAAGGTATTGCCACCTGCCTTACCAACCATTGTCTATAACTACGTAGGTGGGTTAAATGGGTTGAAGTGGACGATATATACCGAGAGTTTATGCGAAAAAGAGGCGGACTTACAAGCTCGTTGTAATGAGCTGGAGAAAGGTTTTTTTGGTGAAGAAAGGTGGCGAAAGTATTACGGAGAAGTAGAAGCAGAGCCGCCTATTCCGGATTACTTGTTTAGGCTATACACCCAACCCTGCAAGCTCTGGCTCAGCAAAAAGGTCTATGAAACCCACCTGCTTACGCTGATCCCTGCCACGGTGGATGGCGAGGCGCTTACGCTAGATAGCTTTAGAAAGATGACAAAGCAACCCAAGCATGGAGCGTATAAGAGGGGGTATAGTTACTACAATGACGCTGTAAAAAACGAACTCGGTTATAAGGGTGTAGTCGCCTCGCATTGGGCACTAATGACCCGCGATGTAATTAAGGAGAGCCGCGGTAAAAGTCGTGGAGAACATCTTGTATTGCTTATGGAAAAAAACGAGTTAGCGAAAATCGATTACATGCTACCACCCATTTTAGACGGCGTGGTGAGTACTTTGTGCCACCATGTGGTGGGGGAAGAGCGGCTTTTTCCGGATAGTCCCTGCACCTACTCTAGGTGCCTAGAAAGCATAAATAATAACCAAAATGTTTCTGTTTTCGGCGTTTTTTCGTCGGGGGGGCTCCGCGTTGACTGCTACCAAAAAAACTTCGACCACGCCGATATTGGTGTTGCGTTTTTGGTGCGTTGAGTGGCGGCCTGGGGCGCGTTCTATTTGGGGTAGTGGCCTTTTTGGGCGTTCCTCCGTGTTTTCTTTAGGCTGATTGGTAGGGCAAGTTTTTCTTTTAGCTGACCTTGGGCAAGTAATTTACGCGAAAGTTTACTTGGCCGGTGCCCGATCGCCACTTACGATTGGCCCGCTACCCAAATATGGGCCCGTGAAATATTCACTGTCTTTTCTCAATGCGAGGTCTTAATTTTGGGGACCATCAGCCATATCTCTGTTGCGTGAGTATGTCACTAGTACAATCAGCTTATGTTTAACCCAATCCCCGCTACAACAATAGCAGCCATCCAAGACCAAATCATTGCCGAGTTTCAGCAACTAGAGGGCAATAGAGAGGAGATGCTTACCTACATCATGGAGCTGGGCGAGCGGCTTCCCCCTTTAGAGGAAGGCCATAGAAATGACCATGTGCTTGTAAAAGGGTGCATGTCCAAGGTATGGATTACGCATACAAACAAAGGGGGGCGTTTGTTTTTTTGGGGAGATAGCAACACTTCCATTACCCAAGGACTCTTGGCGCTGCTTTTCCGGGTGCTCTCCGGCCAAACAATGGGGAACATTATCCACGCCGATCTTTATTTTGTGGAGCAAATCGGTATGCCCCAGCTCATCGGCACGCAAAGGTCTGGTGGTTTTGGCCAGATGGTGAGGACGATAAAGTTGATTGCCATTGCGGAAGATGCTAAGCAAAAAGTTGTTCAATAGTGTGTACTGCATTGAGAATTAGCCAGTGAAGAGGGAATACTTACAGCAACTGCTCCACCGAATATGCCCAATCACCTCATCCACACCACCAGCCCCTATCTGCACCAGCACGCCCACCAGCCTATCAATTGGTATCCGTGGGGCAAAGAGGCCCTAGATAGGGCCCGCCAAGAAGACAAACCCCTACTCGTGAGTATTGGGTACGCAGCCTGCCACTGGTGCCACGTAATGGCGCAAGAAACTTTTGAAGATGAAGCGGTGGGCGCACTAATGAATGAACACTTTGTCTGCATCAAGGTAGACCGCGAAGAGCGGCCGGACGTAGATCGGGTGTATGTCAAAGCCTTGCAAGCCATGGGCCTCCGTGCCGGCTGGCCGCTCCATGTTTTTTTGCTTCCAGATCAAACCCCTTTTTATGGCGGCACTTACTTCCACACCCAAGGCTGGAGGGAATTACTGGTGCAGGTGGCCAAAGCTTTCCGTGAGCACAGAGCAGCGCTTACCACCTCTGCTGCCCAGTTTACCCAAGCACTCATGGAGCAAGAAAAGGTACATGGTGCTGTTGGCTTGCCCCCCGAACGGTTTACCCAAGCAACTATTACGCAATACTTTCGGCAGTTATACCCATTGCTAGACACCGCACAAGGGGGGCTACGCGGCGCGCCTAAATTCCCTATGTCTAGTGGAGGTGCCTTTTTGCTCCATTACTATTCCCTTACCAAGGATGAAAGGGCGCTGGCGCAGCTCAATCTTACATTGGAGCAGATGGCCTATGGGGGGATTTATGACCAGATTGGAGGGGGATTTGCACGCTACGCTACGGATGAGGCCTGGCACTTGCCGCACTTCGAGAAGATGCTCTGTGACAATGGGTTGTTGCTCAGCCTCTATGCCCAGGCCTATGCGCTTACGAAAAGGCCGCTTTATAAACGGATAGTAGAAGAGACGGTCACCTTTGTAACGCGGGAATTGGCAGATGCCACAGGGGGATTCTATTGCGCATTGGATGCCGACACCGACGGCATTGAAGGAAAGTTTTATACCTGGACGCCGCTGGCAATACGACAAACCTTAGGCCCAGTGGAACCCTTATTGATGCAATATTTTGGTTTGGAACTTATGGAGGACGGAAAGGCAGGCGTTTTGTACCGAAAATTAGCCAAGGAACCCGTTGGAGAAGCACGCATAATTATTGAGCGTTCGCTGGATAGACTCTCTGCTGCAAGATCACACAGACAACGGCCCATACGTGACGACAAGTTGATTGCCTCTTGGAATGGCATGGTGCTCCAGGGCTTGGTGGATGCGTATAATGGGTTGGGTGATAAGCATTGTCTTGTGCTGGCTGGTTTTAATGCCAACTTTATTGCAAAATGGCTGCTTCAAGGGGGGCGACTTCTGCACAGCTATAGTAGGGGAGAGGCTGGCCCTTTTGGTTACCTGGAAGATTACGCTTGGGTAGTAAGGGCGTTCATTAGTCTCTATCAAGCTTCTTTCAAGGAAAGGTGGCTCCATACTGCAGCAGCGTTGGTGCAGTATACCCTGAAACATTTTTATAACGAGCAAACAGGGCTGTTTTATTTTGTAGAGGAGCGCGAAGCAAACCTCATCGTGCGGCAGCAGGAGATTGATGATAGTGCTATCCCCAGCGCTAATGCAGTAATGGCGCATAACTTGTGGGCGTTGGGCGCCCTTCTGGGCAAAAAGTCCTACACAGCCACCGCCATGCGTATGTTGGAGCGTGTGCCGCTCCATATCCCCCGCGAGCCGGCACATCTATGCAGCTGGGCATCTATATATATGCTACAGCTAAAACCTACCCCCGTAGTAGCCATTGTGGGGCCGGAATGCACAGCATGGGCATTAGCGCTGCAACAACATTGCCCACGAGGTACACTGTTTGTGGGCACCGAAGAAGAAAGCACATTGCCGCTGCTAGCCGGCAAGAAAGTGATCGATGAGAAAACAACAATCTACGTGTGCCGCCAAGGCGGTTGCCAACCGCCTGTGCATAGTGTAGAGGAGGCGCTAAAGCAGCTAGTATAAACCTACAAAGAGGCTTTTGGCGGTTATGACCGTGCCATTGTATTGTGTGCAATATCAGCCGGCTCCTCTAAAATAGCTAACACCTCGGTGGCGCAATAGAAGCGATCACGCATCTTGTTGTCCACTTGTTTTATAATCTTCAAAGACTCCAGCTTCTGGATAGCACGCTGGGCTGTAGTGAAGGCTACCTTGAACTGACTGGCTACGCGCTTGGCGCTCAAAAATGGATTTACTGCCAACTGATCGATAATGTCCATTGGTAAACTAGCGACGTTGCCCCCAGTCTTTATCTTCCAGTTAGTAAGTAGTTGATTGATTCTTTCAGCACGCGATAGCACATCGCTAGATTGGTTGATGATGCCGTTGAGGAAGTAGTGTAGCCATTCGTTCCAGTTGCCAACCGCACTTACATCATGAAGATGGCGATAATATTCCGCCCGGCTTGCCTCGAAGAAAGCACTCAGGTATAGCAAAGGAGAAGCGAGCATTTTGTGCTCTAGCAGCAGCAAGGTGATGAGCAACCTTCCAAGACGTCCGTTACCATCCAGAAAAGGGTGAATGGCTTCGAACTGGTAGTGGCAGAGCGCAATGTGGATGAGTGCAGGCAGCTTTCTATCCTGTAAGTAGTTTTCAAACGTAGCCAAGCATCCAATAAGTTTAGTTGGCGGAGGCGGTACATACTTGGCTGTAGCAGGAGTACAGCCCCTGGTGCCAATCCAATTTTGTACCGTGCGGAATAGGCCAGGTGTGGCATGCTCACCACGTACACCCTGCATTAGCCTTGCATGGAGTTGTTGGATCAGTTTCAGAGAAAGAGAAGAGTTGCGCAGTTGTTCTATGCCATACTCTAGTGCCAGGATGTAGTTACTTACCTCCTTTAGATCATCAGGGCTGCTGTTGACCTCGCCACCGGCATCATTGGCTAATATTTCTCCCAGCGTTGCCTGTGTGCCTTCTATCTTGCTGGATGATACGGCTTCGCGGGCTACAAAAGGCCGAATGAGCAGGTGAGGGTTGGGCAGGTAGCTGCTTTCTCTAGAGAGCTTACCCATAATATGGTTAGCCTCAGAGAGTTCTGTTATCAATGCCGTATTCCAGGTAAATTCTGGTGGTAACGGATTCGGTACATAGGTTCTATAACCTTGCGGAACCTTGAGCGTTTGACCTGCGGGTGTTTTTCCTTTGATATCCATAGCACATGTTATCTGTTGGAGGTTATTGTTTTCAAAGAGTAGTGAAAACGAAAGTAACAGCACTGGCTATTCTTAAGGGTAAAGATAATAGACCTATTCTTATTTTCAAAATAACCAAAAACGAAAATAGCGAAGTTTCCTATTATCGAAAATGAACCAAAGCGAAAATAGTGGAGTTTCCTATTAGCGGTGTCGCTAATAGGAATGGTCTTATTAGCGAAAACAACCAACAACGAAAATAGCGGAGTTTCCTATTAGCGGTGGCGCTAATAAAAAATGGGCTTATTAGCGAAAACAACCAAAAACGAAAATAGCGGAGTTTCCTATTAGCGGTGACGCTAATAAAGAACGGGCTTATTATCGAAAACAACTAAAAACGAAAATAGCAGAGTTTCCTATTAGCGGTGTCGCTAATAAAGAATGGGCTTATTATCGAAAACAGCTAAAAACGAAAATAGTGGAGTTTCCTATTAGCGGTGACGCTAATAAAGAACGGGCTTATTATCGAAAACAGCTAAAAACGAAAATAGCGGAGTTTTCTATTAGCGGTGTCGCTAATAAGGAATGGTATTATTAGCGAAAATGGGCCAAAACGAAAATAGCGGAGTTTCTTATTAGCGGTGTCGCTAATAAGAAATGGTCTCATTAGCGAAAACAGTCAAAAACGAAAATAGTGGAGTTTCCTATTAGCGGTGTCGCTAATAAGAAATGGGCTTATTAGCGAAAACAACCAAAAACGAAAATAGCAGCGTTTCCTATTAGCGGTAGTGCTAGTAAGAAATGGGCTTATTAGCGAAAATAGGCCAAAACGAAAACAAGG
>CAJQOF010000071.1 GCA_905479855.1 uncultured Cytophagales bacterium | reverse complement strand
TTTCTTTTTGCAGCTGCCTGAGCGCTGCTTTGCTCAGGCCGGTTGCTTTCTGCACCGAGGCGATATCTAGCTGTAGTTGCAAGAGCATATTTTTGGCGGTGAAAAAGAGGCCCTCCTGGCGCCCTTTTTGACGACCTTCCTGGCGACCTTCCTGTCGGCTTTTTCTACGAATGTTGGCTTCTATTCTTGCTAGTCCACTCATACTATTATCTGCTATGCCGGCTCTTTTTGCAGCTTCCTTAGCGCTGCTTTGCTCAGGCCGGTTGCTTTCTGCACCGAGGCGATATCTAGCTGTAGCTGCAAGAGCATATTTTTGGCGGTGAAAGACAGGCCTTCCTGTCGGCCTTTTTGACGGCCTTCCTGGCGACCTTCTTGGCGACCCTCCTGGCGACCTTCTTGGCGGCTTTTTCTACGAATGTTGGCTTCTATTCTTGCTAGTCCACTCATAATAGCATCTGCTTTGTTGGCCGCTAATTTAGTAATTCTCTCGTAAACCACCGCCAGATCTTTCTTTACTTTCGAAGTTTTCGATTTTCTAGTCTCTATATGGGCGATGTAGTAGGCAAGGTCCTCGATAAAGCGGGATTCCCTGAACATGTGAGCGGCCTCTGGTGTGTTCTCTAAAAAGTCCAATGGGCTACCTTTGTGGGATTGGTATACTATAATTGTTGCGATCGCCCCCTCACCGTCTTCCGCCGTTTTTTCAAGGCTTTCTTGGCCAATACTAGCCACCCAGGGCATTTCCAATAACGTACACTGCATTAGGAAGGGCACGGAGTATGCGTGCATGAGCTGTTTGGGAAAGTTATAGGCTTCTGTGCCCACATGCACTACGATAGGGATGACGATCGGCATTATGCCAGCCTCATCCATCAGGTCTCTTGCAGTGCAATAGCCATAACCCGCAACGCGCGATGGCGTCTCTTTGGTTAGTTTATCTTGGAACTCTATCAAGATGGTCGCCTTGCGCCCCTCTACTACAACAGAGCAGACCAGGTCCCCATAGAGTTTCCGCAAGGAAGGATCTATAAAGCTGTTTTTTTCTATGAGGAAGGTATCCCAGTTTGCTTGGGCAGCGAATTTAGGATTGAATTTGTGTAGGCGAGATTGGGCAAGGTCACGTACCACATCTAGGGATGAGAAAACCCGCCTGAGTAAGGCATCATGTGGTTGGTGTATTACGTTCATTCAGCAAAGTTTGCGCAGCTAGTTCAAACTATCCCACCTTGCTGTGGAGTATTGATGCGTTACTACGCCTTAATCTCCACATTGACCCCACTAGGGAGCTCCAGCTTCATGAGGGCATCCACAGCTTTGGCGTTGTTGGAGTAAATGTCGATGAGGCGCTTGTACGTCGCGTACTGAAACTGCTCACGAGACTTTTTGCTCACGTGGGGGGACCGGAGCACGGTGTAGATTTCCTTTTCGCTAGGCAGCGGGATAGGGCCATGCACAATGGCGCCTGTGGCCTTTACTGCCTTAACGATCTTCTCCGAAGATTTATCGATCAGGTTGTGATCATAAGACTTAAGCTTGATACGAATTTTCTGAGTCATGGATATGGAGTGATTATTTCGTTCCTTTTAATTTTTCTATGATTTCTTCTGCTAGGTTCTTAGGCACCTTTTCGTAGTGAGAAAAGGTTAGGTTGGCTGATGCACGGCCAGAAGTGATGGTGCGTAGGTCTGTGATATACCCAAATAGCTCCGAAAGTGGCACATCTGCTCGTATAATCTGCGCCTTTCCTTTTGCCTCCATCCCCTTCATAAGGCCCCTTCGTCTGTTCAAGTCACCGGTAACAGAACCTGTGTGCTCATCCGGAACGATTACCTCTACCGCCATGATAGGTTCCATCAGTGCCGGCTTCGCCTTCTTGGCAGCTTCTCTAAAGCCGATTCTAGCCACTAACTCAAAGGATAGTGCATCAGAATCCACATCGTGGAAAGAGCCGTGGAATAACCTTACTTTCATTGCTTCTATAGGATAGCCGGCTAGTGGACCATTCACCATGGCCGCCTCAAAGCCTTTTTGTACAGAAGGAATAAATTCTTTGGGGATAATGCCGCCCGAAATCTTGTTGACAAACTCCAGGCCTAGGGTTTCATCTTCTCTTGGCCCAAGTTCAAAGGAAATATCGGCGAATTTACCTCTACCCCCCGTTTGCTTTTTATAGACCTCTTTGTGCTCTATACTGGCGGTGAGAGATTCTTTGTAGGCCACCTGTGGCGCGCCCTGGTTGATCTCTACCTTAAACTCACGTTTGAGGCGGTCAATGATAATCTCTAGGTGCAGCTCCCCCATTCCTTTTAGGATAGTTTGGCCAGTTTCTTCGTTGGTCTCTACTCTAAGGGTTGGGTCTTCTTCTACCAGCTTGGTAATCGATATTGAGAGCTTATCTACATCTGCTTGCGTTTTGGGCTCGATGGCATAACCAATTACCGGCTCTGGGAAGGTAATGGACTCTAATACAATCTTATTTTTTTCATCCGTAAGCGTGTCACCTGTTTTTATGTCCTTAAACCCCACACAGGCACAAATATCACCCGATTCCACCCTGTCGATAGGGCTCTGCTTGTTAGAGTGCATTTGCATTAAACGCGAGATACGTTCTTTTTTCCCGGTTCGGTTATTGTGTACATAAGAGCCAGCATCTAGGCTTCCAGAATATACGCGCATAAAGGCCAATCTGCCCACAAAGGGGTCGGTCGTAATTTTAAAGGCCAGCGCAGCAAAAGGCTCCTTGTTATCGGGCTTTCTTATCTCTAACGCATCGGTTTCAGGATTGGTGCCTTCCACAGGTGGAAGATCTAGCGGAGAGGGGAGGTAGGAACAAACGGCATCTAGGAGTGCTTGAACCCCTTTGTTTTTGAAGGATGAGCCGCAAAGTACTGGAGAGAAAGAGAGGTCAATCACCGCCTTGCGGATAGCCGCCACCATTTCCTCTTTGGTAATGCTGTCCGGGTTTTCAAAGAATTTCTCCAGCAGCGCATCGTCATACTCTGCTACGCTTTCTACTAATTTCTTCCTCCATTCTTCTGCGGTGGCTTTAAGGTCTTCAGGTACCGGAATAACTTGAGAAGTCATGCCCAGATCTTCTTCGTTCCAAATGATTGCCTCGTTGGTGATGAGGTCAATAACACCCTTAAAATTCTCTTCGCTGCCAATAGGAATTTGTAGTGGCACAGGATTGGCGCCCAGCTTTCCTTTAATCTCCTTTACGGCATTAAAGAAGTCCGCGCCCGCTCTATCCATTTTATTGACAAAGCATATCCGGGGTACATTGTACTTGTCTGCTTGCCTCCATACAGTCTCTGACTGCGGCTCCACGCCTGATACGGCACAAAAGAGCGCCACAGCACCATCCAGCACACGCAAGGAGCGCTCCACCTCCACGGTAAAGTCAACGTGGCCAGGCGTATCAATGATGTTGATTTTATACTCTTCGGTTTCATCGGTAGGCTCCCTTTGCAGGGTAGGGTACTTCCAAAAGGTGGTCGTGGCTGCAGAGGTAATGGTAATGCCCCGTTCCTGCTCTTGCGCCATCCAGTCCATAGTAGCGCCTCCATCATGCACTTCGCCAATCTTGTGGGTGAGGCCTGTATAGTAGAGTATACGTTCTGTGGTGGTTGTTTTCCCGGCATCAATGTGGGCCATGATGCCTATGTTTCTTAGGTATTTTAAGTCTTTACTCATTACTTGATTCTAAAGTGTGAAAAGGCCCGATTCGCTTCTGCCATTTTGTGGATATCATTCTTTTTCTTAATGGCATTGCCCTCTCCCTTGGAAGCAGCAATGGTCTCATTGACCAGCTTTTCTATCATGGTCTTTTCTCCGCGCTTTCTTGCGCATGTAATAAGCCATTTTACGCCCAGCGCCACCTTGCGGCCAGGCCGAACTTCTATAGGAATTTGAAAGGTCGATCCGCCTACACGCCGCCTTTTTACTTCTACAGAGGGGATGACATTATTGAGCGCCTTTTTCCATACTGCTAGCCCTTCCTCTTCTGTTTTTTCTGCGATGCTATCAATAGCACTGTAGAATATAGAATAGGCGAGGTTCTTTTTGCCGTCCTTCATTAGGGAGTTGACGAACCGTGTTACGAGCTGATCCTTGTACTTAGGGTCCGGTAAGAGTTCCCTCTTTTTTGCTTGTCCTTTTCTCATTTTATTGTTCGGTATTTAGGTTTTATGTGGGCAGAGCAGCTACGCACAAGGTTAGAATGGAGGCCTTTACTTTTTCTTTGGTTTATTGGCAGGCGTGGATGTTTTAGCACCAGCCTTTGGCGCCTTGGCACCATACATGGACCTTCCTTGCTTTCTGCCCTCTACACCAGCGGTGTCTAGCGTACCACGCACAATGGTATACTTCACACCCGCCAAATCCTTTGGCCCCCCTCCTCTCACCAACACAATAGAGTGCTCTTGCAAGTTGTGCCCTTCTCCAGGGATATAAGCCAGTACCTCCTTGCCGCTAGTGAGCCTTACTCTGGCTAGTTTCCTCATGGCCGAGTTGGGCTTACGGGGTGTGGCGGTATAGACCTTTACGCAGACTCCTTTGCGCTGTGGGCAGTTGTTCAGGGCAGGAGATTTTGATTTATAAGTTAATTTTTTTCTACCCTTTTTAACTAGTTGTTGTACGGTTAGCATGCTTTTTTCGTTTAAATTTTTGCTACTTAGGGGAAGCGTTTACCTCTCTAAAAAGCGGGTATTTCCTCCTTTAAATGGACGTAGTGGCTAATAAATACTTTCTAACGCGAATTCTACCTTGCATATTACAACGGGGCGCAGGCCGGCAAGATAACACCCAGTATGTTATGATTACTCATTGGCGGGATCCCAATATGCTTGAATGATCCTACAGACCGGTGCGGGTAATGTGAAATTAGTGGCCTCTCTTACCTGCTCTGAACGTCCTGTTTCTATTTCTTTTGCTGCACTATCTAATATCTTCGTCACCAATGTTACCATCTCTGGAATATTCCATTCTTTACTTCGAGGTGATCCGGCACTCCGCACTAAAAGAGTTGATGGCGTCTCTCCCGCACCATCTCGTAGGGTTGGATCAGCTTTGTGCTCGAGCAGTAACTGACACGTCATCCTAGTGTGATACAGTAAGTTAATGCATTCGATCAGCGTCTTGGTATTCGCTTGGTCTGGGATCTGCTTGACGTCCTCATGAATGAGCATAGAATAGTGATCCATAAGCACATGTAAGGGGGTAAACCTCGCACGCAGCTGAGCGCTAGCATCTTGGTTTGGATGCTCATGTCCGCCCCTGAGGTAATTAACGCTTACGTTTGGGTTGGCCCTACCGTCAAGTAATAGCTTAACACAGGGAATAGCGAAGGCCCCCAGTGCAGTGTGCAGTGGGGCTTCATCTCCCAAAGAATTTTTATTCCATTCCCCTGGGCTCCACCCTAGATCTTCCTTGTATGTAGAAATCCCGGTTATTATACTTGGATTAGCACCCTTACCGAGCAAAAACTTAAACATATCCACTCTTTTCTCGAAAGACGTGCGAGCAGAGCCTCTGTCTCCTCTGTTATGGTAGTGGGTCACCATAAGTAGGTCTGATGTTACGCCGGTTATCGTGGCCTTGAGCAAGGAACTAGGAGCAAACGGGCCCATAGCAAGGCTTGCACCTTGGAAAGTATAATTGACATCGGCTCCGTCAGTGATTAGCCTTTGTGCTTCAGGTATATCGCATTCACAAACGGCTTTTAGAAGGTCCTCGTTACGGGAATTGTTATTATATACAACTCGTTCGTATTGGTTGAGCGCTGGGTCGTCGCCTTGCATGCCTAAGTTGGTGCAGCACCCAGCACTGGCGACTGTCAGTAAGAGCAGGGCTGCTGTTGTGTAGGTTTTAGAGAAAGGTGTTATTCTAGACATAGGTATTATAGGGAATTCTCAGCGGTAAGTGCGCCTCATCCAAGTCCGTAAATGTACGCAACAGTAGTGGAGAACCAAGCAAGAATTGACAATGCATGCGCTGCTGGCGGGCAGGTTTGTGTTATGTTTTGCCAAGAAGCACAAAAGGCCTGCGAGTCAATTTACCCTCGAAGCGTCCTATGTATTAACTTCGGCCATAAAAAAAAGATACCATTATGGAGCTAAGGGCTGAGAATTTATTCAAACGATATGGAGGCCACGCAGTGGTGAGGGATGCTTCTCCCTCTGTGTCTCAGGGGGAGATTGTGGGCCTACTGGGCCCCAACGGCGCTGGCAAGACCACTACGTTCTACATGATTGTGGGGTTGGTAAAGCCCAACGAGGGAGAGGTTTATTTGGGCGATGAGTGCATTACCAAACTTCCGTTGCACAAAAGAGCACAAAAGGGCATTAGCTATTTGCCCCAAGAAGCCTCTGTCTTTCGCAACCTCACGGTAGAGGAAAACTTGATGTTAGTACTGGAGATGACCAACCTTTCTAAGGAAGCA
>CAJQOF010000070.1 GCA_905479855.1 uncultured Cytophagales bacterium | reverse complement strand
CTTTTTTCTCTTGAAAGAGCTCAGAAAGCATATGTGTGTAGCAAAGGCTAAAACGTCCCCAGCCTAACTTGACATGCCAACCATAGCGCCACTTTTTTAAGTTAAAGCCCTCCCAGTGCGTACACGCTTTAGTTTCCTTGTCTTCTTTGTACGCCACAGTAGTGGAGGCTTTCCAGAGCATCCCTAGCTTACCACCAAGGGCTACAAAAAAACTTTCTTTTGGGTACTTTTTGTTGAGATTAAATCTTGTCTCTAGCATCAAGTCTACATACCGAACATCAAGGCTAGCATCAATTATTTTTTCACTTCTAGGAAAAAGTTGCTTAGCATCTTCATATACTACATCATCGGCACTACTATGGATTAACGTATTACATTCTCCTTCGGCTTCTTTGAAGCCGAAGCCTTCAAATGCCAAGCCTATGGCTGGGCTAATGGTGAAATGGGAATTCCCAAGACGAATGTTGTGGCAGAGGTATAGGTTGGCAAACCTAGAGCCCCAAAAGCTCAAGTCTGAAGGTCCCTTTCGCAAGAAACAAAAACCCCAGTCGAATAATAGACTACCGTAGTTGGGGAAAGGAAGCGGTGCGCTGCCCAATTGGGTGGGAGAAGACGCTTGCTCAGTGGCCTCATTGCCCCCAATCGGCGTTGTTGCGGGTTGTGTGGATGGTTGTTGCTCCTCAGGAGAGTTTTGCGCTTCTTGCGCCCATGAAGCCATGGAAGCAGCGGATAGCATACAGGTAAGGATTATCTTTTTCATTGCTCTTGTATAGGATTGTGAATTCGCACGCACTTAATCTCTCTGGCACTGGGCGAAGGTAAGGCTTTTCGCTGCGCAGTCAAAGCGGAGTTACTTAAATAACGGTGAATCAAGTTAATAAAGTGAGAGAACAAGAAGAAAAACAGTTAGTTTCTACTATCTTGCGCCATGCTTATTGCTGCCCAAGAGTAGGTTTTTTTTTGATAACCGATAATGAATATCCGCATGGCTATTAAGTTCAAACGAATACTCTTCCGCCTCCTTGGGGGCGAGCTTCTTCTGAAAGGACTGGCAGAACTGCTGTCTAGGGTACTTACCCACTTTAGAGAAGAAATAAAAAAAACATTAGCCATATGGGCGACGAAGGCGGCTTTCTTTTTACTGCTATGGACGCTTGCGCGTTGTGCTGTGCTTTTTGCTTTGGTGGCCCTGGCGCTCTACTTCAATACGTTGATGAGCAGCACTTACTTAGGCTTCTTGGTAGTTTCAGCTGGGTGTATCGCCTTCATCTTCTTCGCACTTCTCTTGAGTCAAATACGTTGGGGAAGCAAAAAGTGATGCACCACCTCAGTTGGCAATACCCAGCGGCCGCTAATAATTGATCCCTAATTCCGGTCTACGTTCCTTGGTTCTCTCCAATGCTTTCTCATACCGCCACGCTTCAATCGCTTTTTCATGGCCAGACAGCAACACGGGCGGTACTTCCATACCCCGAAAGATAGCAGGTCTTGTGTAGGCAGGCGGCGCTATCAGGTCTTCTTGGAAAGAGTCGGTCAAGGCCGAAGTGCTGTCTGACAACACGCCTGGCAGCAGCCGAACCACACTATCTACCAACACAGCGGCAGCGAGCTCACCACCAGAGAGCACATAGTTGCCAATGCTCACCTCTCGTGTAATAAAGTGCGCTCGCACCCGTTCGTCTATCCCCTTGTAGTGGCCACACAGAATAAGCAAGTTTTCTTGCAAAGAGAGCTGGTTGGCCATCCCCTGCGTTAGCAGCTCACCGTCTGGTGCCATGTATATCACCTCCTGGTAGTTTACCTTTGCCCGCAGCGCATCAATGCACCGCGCAATGGGCTCTATCATCAGCAACATGCCCGCACCGCCGCCATACACCGCGTCATCTACTTGGCGATGTTTGTTGGTGGCATAGGCTCTTAGGTCATGGATATTAATTTCCACCTTCTCTTGTGCAATGGCTCGTTGAATGATGGAATGCGCAAAGGGACTTTCTATGAGTGAGGGCAGGCAAGTGATGATGTCAACGCGCATAAAAAAGGGGAGATTGAGCTGGGAGATTGGAGATAAAGAGGCTTGCAGCGGAAAAAAGTAGCGAGGGGGGGAATTGAACCCCCGACCTCCGGGTTATGAATCCGACGCTCTAACCACCTGAGCTACCTCGCCATAGAGGGTGCAATTTTACGCAAAAAATAGCACATTTCAATTGGTGATGCGAATATTTTGCCAGATCTTTGCCTTTCAACGCCAAAGTACCTGCGTGCACTATAGGTTAAACAACTGATGAAAAAAATTGACAAACTCGTGCTTGGCTCTTTCCTGGGGCTATTTGTGCTCACTTTCTGTGTGGCATTTTTCGTGCTCTTAATGCAGTTTTTTCTCTTTAATTTCAGTGAGCTAATCGGCAAAGGTTTGGGGGTAGACATCTACCTCCAGCTAGCCTCTTACGTTGGAGTTTGGACCACAAAGCAAGCTTTTCCCTTAAGCGTTTTGCTGGCTTCCATCATGGCGCTGGGTAACCTGGGGGAGAACCATGAACTCACTGCACTCAGAAGTGCAGGCATACCAATACTAAGAATCTTATGGCCCCTATGTGTGTTTGTACTCCTCCTCAGCGGGCTTGCTTTTTTCTCCAACAGCTATGTGGTTCCGCGCGCCAACTTGAATGCCCTAAGCCTACTCTCTGATCTTGTAAAGAAGAAGCCTTCGGTAGCCATTAAGGAGGGGCTTTTCTACGATGGCATACCGGGTTATAGCATTAAAGTGGACAAGAAACTGGAGGATAAAACGAAGCTGGAGGGGATTATGATTTATGACCATACCGAGAAAAGGGGGAATGTGTCGCTTACCATGGCTAAGTCCGGCCGAATATATACGATTAAAGATGAGGCCTACTTGGTGATAGAACTGTTTAATGGGCACAATTACCTGGAGGAAGCGCCGAAAGAGGCTACTGCCGAGCACCCTGAACCACATGCTCCCTATCACTATAAACCGCGTTCAAAAGCCAGAAGTTGGTCATTAGCCTGGACTCATTAAAGCTCTCTAGAACCAAGAAAGAACGCTCCTACAGAACAAAAAACAGCCATCACTTGGCTGCTGATGTGGCGAGTATGCGTGAAAGAATTGCGGAAGCAAAGGCACGTGTAAGAGAATATGCAGCACCTTTTTGGGCAGTGGCCCATCAGGATGAGTTGCACGCAGCAGAAAGTAGCACCCCAAGGGGGGCTGATATTTTGCAATTGAAAGTGCACCTAGCGCAAAAACAACCTGAGGAAGGCAACGTTACCACAGATTTGGCCACACCGCTGCCTACATTATACACCAAAACAGACCTGGAAAGCATCTATACCCATGCCATGAAGCATGCTAGGGAGTGCAAGAGCGAGGCAGCAGTGCAGGCCATTGAGGTCCGCTATTTAGAGAGAGACGTAAGGAGGCACGAACTAGAGCGATACAAGATGCTTTCGTGGGCCATCAGCTGCTTGGTGATCTTCTTGGTAGGTGCACCGCTGGGTGCCATTATAAAGAAGGGGGGGTTGGGTGTTCCTTTTCTTATTGCTACGGTCCTGATTGTTTGGCACTATATGTTCGATATGCTAGGAGAAAGATGGGCAATTGCCGGCATTATTAGTACGCTTATCGGGGCTTGGTTGCCCAATATGATGCTGCTGCCGTTTGCTGTTTTCTTCCTCTACAAAGCCTATAAAGACGCAAGGCTGCTGGAATATGATTTCTATGTGATGCTGTTTGAAAGGACGAAAAAGTATATAACCACCCAAACACGCAAGCTTACGCGCCAATAAATGATGATGGTCCCTTCCCTTACCTTTCAAGACCTAAAGCTTAGCAAACCCTTGCTGCAAGCAGTGCAGGAAATGGGCTACAGCGCACCTACCCCCATCCAAAAAAAGGCGATTCCGCTGATCCTGGGCGGTAACGATGTGCTGTGCATTGCCCAAACTGGCACGGGAAAGACGGCGGCTTACCTGCTTCCACTGCTCATGAAGCTCAACTACGCCACAGGAACCCATCCACGTGCTTTGGTGCTGGCGCCTAGCAAAGAACTAGTCATACAAATTGCAGCCAATCTGGAAACTTTGTCTGCACACACGGACTTGCGCTATGCCTGCCTCTACGGGGGTATAGGGCCTACCCAACAGATAGAGGCGATTAAAAAGGGGGTAGATATTTTGGTGGCTACGCCCGGCAGGTTGTTGGACCTACACCATCGTGAGGTGCTTTACTTGCGCTCTATCAAGCACTTGGTCTTGGACGAAGCAGATAGGCTCCTCGATATGGGTTTTTCCGCGCAGCTTGGGGCCATATTCGAGCTGCTCCCTGGCAAAAGACAGCACTTGCTTTGCTCTGCCACCATGTCGGCGAAGGTTGAAAAAATGGCAGAAGAATTTCTGGAATTTCCCGAAAAGGCGATTACCACCCCGCAAGCCACCCCGGTAGACACCGTGCAGCAGCAGTGCTACCACGTGCCCAATGCAGCTACTAAAGCGAACTTACTGGCGCTCTTGTTAGCTGATTCAGTGTGCTTTCACAAAGTAATTGTCTTTGCTAGAACCAGAAAGGCAGCGGAGAAGGTAACGCACTTTCTGCAGCGGAAGGTGGAGGGGGAGGTGCGTGTGATGCACGCCAATAAGGGGCAAAATGCACGCATTAATGCGCTCAATGCTTTTAAGGAAGGAACTGTTCGGATTTTAGTAGCCACAGACGTAGCAGCCAGGGGCATTGACGTCATCCAGGTGAGCCATGTGATCAACTTTGAAGTACCCTCCCTCCCCGAGGAGTATGTGCACCGCATTGGCAGAACGGGCAGGGCTACCCACACCGGAGCGGCCATCACGTTGGCCAGTGAAGCAGAATTATTTTACCTAAAGAAGGTTGAAAAGCTAATGCGCCAAAAGGTTCCAGTAGTGCCATTGCCCGCCGGCCTAGTTGTCACTGCTACCAGCTTCGAAGAGCAACAAACGATATTGCGCGCCATAGACTGGCAACGCCAAAAGGAGGATCCCAGCTACCAAGGGGCTTTTCATAAGAAGAAAAGGTTCATTATCAAAAAACGGCACAGCAAGCACAAATAACGCGCGCTATACTTAACTTCTGGCATTTTTCACTTTAGAATCTCTTCATGCGGATGGTCTTTTGCGTGTTTTTTTAGTTGCGCTCATTTTTAAACCGAAGCGCAGAGGGTAAGATTTTAGCCTATCTGGTCGCTTTGTTCAACCGCTCTACCTGCCACAATCTTATGCGCCAGCTTGAGCTCTTTGCCTGAAAAGGCCACCCCTAGATACAACCACTTTTGGACGTTCTCCGCCTCTTGCATCCGCTGATACTTCTTCTCTTCAATCTGCTTTAAGGCATCTTCTGCCGCCGCTATTAGTTGCTTCTCCGATGCCTTCTTGGGTAGGCTCTTGATCTCGAAGATAATGCCATG
>CAJQOF010000069.1 GCA_905479855.1 uncultured Cytophagales bacterium | reverse complement strand
CTTGATCTTACCACCTATCCGCACCTTGTTAAAGCCCATCTTGCTAATCTGCTCAAACAGCTCTCTATAGTGGCCTTTCCTTCCTTTAATGACCGGAGCGAGGAGTATAATTGTCTGCCCTGGAAAAGCCTTAACAATATGTGCCTGAATTTGGTCCTCTGTCTGCTTCTCCATCTTTTTCCCCGTCTGGTGAGAGTAGGCATCGGATGCCCTAGCAAACAGCACCCGCAGAAAATCATAAATTTCGGTAGCCGTACCTACCGTGGAGCGGGGATTGCGGGAGGTGGTTTTTTGCTCAATAGAAATAACAGGACTTAGCCCATTGATCTTGTCCACATCTGGGCGCTCCATGCCGCCGATGAAGTTGCGGGCATAGGCCGAAAAGCTCTCCATGTAGCGTCTTTGCCCTTCTGCATAGAGGGTATCAAACGCTAGTGATGACTTACCGCTACCACTAATGCCTGTGATAACGACCAGTTTATTCCTGGGAAAGGTGACGTCAATATTCTTGAGATTGTGCTCTCTGGCACCCAGTACCTCCACTTTATCGTGCCCGTATAAATCTTTTGTCGGTTGGGGGGGGGATTGTTGCGTTGTTGTAGCCGTATTCATAGGATATGCTCTAGTTTAAGACAAAGCGATCAAATTGCGTATATTTTTTGAAATAGCAAAACCGCACACGCTAAACAGATGGGTGGACGAGATGGCCAGTTTGCAAATGCACCAAAGTAAACGATGATCAATAGGGGGTGCATGCTACATTATTGCGGGCATATATTGGGGTGGGTAAAACAGCCTCAGAAGATACCGCTATCGTTGTTTCGCACAATATTTCACCTCTGCTTCACTTACTCCTGTCCATTGCTGCACTTGCTCCAAAGGAGCACCATTGTACAGCATTCGGCCAGCAATCTTTATTCTTTCTTGTGCAATTCCTCGTTCAATTCCTTGTTCCAGTCCTTGTTCAATTCCTCGTTCCATTCCTTCGTTTCTTAGAACTTGTCC
This sequence comes from uncultured Cytophagales bacterium, assembly GCA_905479855.1. Classification (GTDB taxonomy): domain Bacteria; phylum Bacteroidota; class Bacteroidia; order Cytophagales; family Amoebophilaceae; genus UBA8403. The sequence goes on along the minus strand of CAJQOF010000069.1, from coordinate 1,587 downwards.
GTACGTCATGATAATATCTGTTTTGTTAATAAGTACTTCGTCTACAAAGTTAAATATCCTTTCGCCTGCTTCTACCTTAGTGAGCGTCACGGCGTAATTTAGCATGCTATCAATGTAGCCGTCGCCTATTGCCGTTACACACGCTTCGAATACATTTCGATAGGCTGCTGGTTCGAGTTCAAAGTTACCATCTCTTCCGTGTTTGAGCAAGAGCGACATGGGGGCGCAATGACCATGACGTAAAAATTCTTGATCTCTTATTTGTGTGCAATCTGCTAGGTGAAAGCGCAGTGTGAGTTCATTAACCCCCAATTCTGGCTGGCTATAGTAGGCCTGCAACGTATTATGGTGCGGATAAGGTCGTGGCCCATGATAGAATAAGCAGTTGATAATGAGCGGAATTTCTTTGTACTTCTTAAGGTAAGCAACAAGTGTATCCGCGTTATAGTGCATAAAGCGCAATGGCATCGTCAAGTCTGCGCTACTCTGGTGTTCTACGCAAAACAACAACAGCCGCCCGTCCTTCATCTTCACCACATAAACAATGTCCCTACGCCGCTGATCCAGTTTTTCATGCGTCTTTGTTCTATCCAACCTTCTCAAGGTATCCAGATCAATCAAAGCCAGAACGTATACCGGCAAGTGCTGCTTAAAGAAAGCGCGGGCAATGGGAAGGTGTTCCATGCTTTCGCTGAAAAATCGATCGAACTTAGATTGCGGCTGTTGAGCCTTTGCTGGCTTGGACTTTACTTTGGGCATGAGGAATTATTTGATGGGCAGTTCGACTAGCCTTCCTGAAAACAACCACCTTAAACGCCTTAGAGCGCCAAACGCCTTAGAGCGCCGCACAGCTATTATTGCGCATACCCCTCAAGTCGCTAGTTGCCGACGCGCCTACAAATACTTCTCCCGCAAGTAATCCATAAAGATAGTCGGCTCAATGGTTGCATGCCCAGTGGATATTTTCAACAGATCTGGGGTAGTCTTCATGGCGCCGAATTGGCGCAAATTTTCTGTTAAGTAACCATTGAGGCCAGCAAAGTTACCTTTTTTCAGTGCTGTATCTATAGTAGGATCTGCCTTGCGCACAGCCTTCATAAGCATACTGGCAATGATAGCCCCGTTGGTATAAGCAGGGAAGTAGCCCAATTTACCAGCAGGCCAGTGAATGTCCTGCATACATCCCATATCATCTGTTGTTGGCGTAACGCCTACATAGCCGCCCATCTTCTCATGCCACAGCGCTGGCAAATCCTTCGCCCCGATGCTGCCATCGATAATTGCCTCCTCTATTTCGAAGCGCATGATTACATGCAGCGGATAGGTCACCTCATCTGCATCTACCCGGATGAGACTAGGCGTTACCCTGGTGAGTAGTTGGTACAAATTCTGTGCGCTATATTCTTTGCCTTCTAGCCCGAATTCATCCCTGAGCAAAGCCGCTAAGAATTCTATAAAAGCCACCGAGGTGCATGCTTGCCGCTCCATAATAATGGACTGACTTTCGAGAAAAGCCAATCCATAAGCCGCGCCTACGGGCTGGTCTCTATAGGCACGAGGCAAGTTTTGTTGATAGAGGCCATGGCC
>CAJQOF010000068.1 GCA_905479855.1 uncultured Cytophagales bacterium | reverse complement strand
CAAGATTTTAGCCTATCTCATCCCTTTGTTCAACCGCCTTACCAGCCATAATCTTATGCGCCAGCTTGAGCGCTTTGCCTGAAAAGGCCACCCCTAAATAGAGCCATTTTTTGACATGCTCCGCCTCTTGCATCCGCTGATACTTCTTCTCTTCAATCTGCTTTAGGGCATCTTCTGCCGCCGCCATTAGTTGCTTCTCCGATGCCTTCTTGGGTAGACTTTTGATCTCGAAGATAATGCCATGCAGGTCTGGTGTGGCGTTGCTCGGTAAGAGGGCAATGTCATACCGGCCATTCCCTGCCTCGCGGTTAGAAGAGATGGTGTATTCGTGCTTACAGTAGAGAACCAGACCGAGCAGGAAACCATGAAAAAAGGACTCGGGCGTACGACCTTTTACGTCATGGTAGCTGAAAATGCTATCGGCGATCTGTTGAAGATTGTTCTCAAAATTAGCCATACGGCCAGCTTTCATGTCTTCCAAGCATTGGAAGAGCCAATCATTTTTTTGACCATGGGAGAGCCATTTTTCGATAATATTGGCATACAGGCTATGTACTTCTTTGTTGGGGATACGGAGCGTGTAACGCATTCTATAGGCGATACTATCATATACTTCGCTTGTGGCATTTAAATAGCCTGACATATAAAGCAAGGATAGTATTGTTGTGGTATCCCTTGTTAGATCGCGTAGGTTGAGGTGAGGGTCTAAAGAAGTGGTTATTTCTTCTCCTTGCATCAGCGTGGTAAATTCTTCCTGAATACCGATGCTTGGCCCAGCACCCGTTAGAAGATCATATATGAGCGCATTATCGCTGACGTTCACCCAATAGGGTATTAGCTCTCCTCCACTTTTTAAGCAGGACAGAATAGACCAAGGGTTGTACAACACCAGATCATTGGCCTGGTAGCCATTGTACCACGCCTTTACATCTGCTAGGTCTACCGCTGGGAGGCTTTTGAATAACGCCTCAACTTCATCCTCTGTAAAACCAAAGTACTCGCCATACGCACGGTCTAAAAAGGTATAGACCTCTGGATTATTCAAGCCAGAAAAAATATCTTCTCTAGCCACCCTTAAGATACCCGTTACGATTCCCTTATAGAGGTAATCATTGTCTTTTAATGCACTGCCTAGGATCTCTCGCATAAGCGGTATCATATCGTCATAGTAGCCATTGAAATAAGCAGCATGGATAGGAGTATCGTATTCATCGATGAGTATTACAACATTTTTCCCGTGGTGTTTTTGAAGCCACCTGCTAAGTTTTTTAAGGCTGCTTTCAAGATCTTGTTGTTCCGCTTTTTCAGCAGTGATTCGGCTAAAGAATTCTTGCTCATCTTTATCGAGCAAATCTTTTACAGTGGTGAGGTATTTAAAGCGGCGGTAACACTCTGCTATTATGCCTGCTATTTTTCTGTAAGCCGCCTCATAGCCCCTAGGCCTTACATCCTTAAAAGTGATGAAAATAGTAGGATACTGCCCTTGGTGCTTCGCACAGAAATCCTTGTTGTCTGCAATCTTTAGCCCATTGAACAAATCTGCTGTACCCTCCTCTGTGCATGAGAAGAAGTAGTAGAGCATAGAGAGACTCAATGTTTTACCAAAACGGCGCGGCCTGGTGAATAGGAGTACTTGCGTATCATCGATAACATCACGGATAAGCAAGCTCTTGTCCACGAACGTATAAGGGTTCGTGTCCGCATCGATGGTGCGCAATTCTTTGAAATTGCTAATGCCTTTGGGGAGTCGGAGGTTCATATTTGTGCGTTAGTTGATCGTTATAGCAACCGTTAATCAATCTTATTAAATACCCCATCGTCAAATAGGGGCTGGTGAACAGAAAATAGGGGTACTCAACGAAACGCATTAGCTTTGCACGCATGAAAAACTTCGTCGTTTCCGCCAGAAAATACCGCCCCGCAACCTTTGGCCACGTAGTGGGGCAAGCGCATATTACCACTACGCTCAAAAACGCCATCAAAGGTAAACAATTAGCGCAGGCTTTTCTCTTTTGTGGCCCCAGAGGCGTAGGGAAAACAACCTGTGCCCGCATTCTAGCAAAGACGATCAACTGCGAGCGAGTTACGACAGATACAGAACCCTGCAATACCTGCCCCTCTTGCACCAGCTTCAATGACCAAGGTTCCTTTAACATCCATGAACTTGATGCCGCTTCCAACAGCTCTGTAGAGGACATTAGATCGCTGATAGAACAGGTGCGCTACCCCCCCCAGTCGGGTCAATACAAAGTCTACATCATCGATGAAGTACACATGCTTTCCAATAACGCATTCAATGCCTTCCTAAAAACATTAGAAGAGCCGCCCAGTTATGCCATCTTTATACTAGCCACCACAGAAAAGTACAAGATCATTCCCACCATCCTTTCTCGCTGCCAAATATTCGACTTTCGTCGGATTCCGGCCCAAGCTATGGTAGCGCAGTTAAAGTATGTTGCCCAGCAAGAAAACATTACCTACGAAGAAGAAGCGCTGCACCTAATCAGCGAAAAATCTGATGGCTCCCTACGAGATGCGCTCTCCATCTTTGATCTGATCATCACTTTCTCTTCAAAAAAAGTAATCACCTATCAAGCCACACTTGAACACCTCCATATTCTAGACCATGCCTATTACTTCCGGCTCACGGACGCCTTCCTCCAAC
>CAJQOF010000067.1 GCA_905479855.1 uncultured Cytophagales bacterium | reverse complement strand
AGACGTTCCAACCATAGAGCAGCAGCTGGTTATTGGCGAAGCCAAGGCCAGGGAACGCGCCGCGAACACTTTGGAGAAAGTACGCAACAAGCTCGGCTATGCCTACACGGCCCCTAATCCGCAATGAGCAACAATGGTCCTATTGAACGCAATTCTTTTTGCAAGAGAGGACTGAATAGAAGATACAATCGTATAGGCGAAGTAAACAAAGCAAAAACGCAACCTAAATGATATGGACGATAACACCCAAAAGAATCAACCTGGAAATCTCAGGGAATTCCCTGAAAATTTATCTCATCCCTTTGATGGGCTTTGCAAGGCAGTGTTTTCCCAAACGACTGATTTTCAACACTTTCTGGAAGCAATAATTGAAGAGCCTGGCCCGTTACAGGATTGGTTTTATGGCAAAATGCCAGCAAGGATAACGCCTTGTAAAACAAACTTTGTCAGGCAGGATTTTCGGCAGAAACATATGGATATGCTCTACCATGCCGAATATACCAATATAGCGCCGGATTTGATTCAAACTGAATTTATGAATCAACTAGTGGGCAATGAACTAAAGCGGCTCTCTGGCTACAAGGATGATGTAGTGCAGTATTTTTCTAGAGAACGAGCAGGTGGGGAGCACGATAAAATACTACTGCCCAGCGTGGCCCAGATAATGATCTATACAGGCCCCAAGTGTGCGTTGTCAGAGGCAATGAGGGAGGCTACCAGGCCTGCTAAACAACTGCGTAACGGTTCAGACTATGCAGTCTGCTTTATGCCCACCTATGCCGAAAACAAACAACGTATATTAAGGCAAGGCAATATAGGCCTTGTAAAGCTACTGGCCCATGCAGCAGGGACAGGTAATATGCTGCAGTTCTTAAAAAAAAACCCAGAGGTTGTTGCGCAGTTACAAGCACCTGCATTTGCAGCACATTTGGAAATGGTTGTTACCTTTGCGGTGGACAGAGAAAAAGACAAGGGGAATACACAACATATTCTGGATATTCTGCTTGACGTATCAGCAAACAAAAAAGAAATAGCCATGATGCATTGGACGGGTAGTTGGACCGATAAAATAAGAGAGGAAGAGAGGCAAGAAGGAAGGCAAGAAGGGAGAAAAAAATTAATGCAAGAGGTAGAGCGCCGCATGCGCTCACGCGGGTTGGATGATCATTTTATTCGTAGTATACTGCCTACGGCTCCTGCTTTTGCTTGATAGATTTTAGTGAAAGCTTTGCGGGTATCCAGAAGCGCCCATACTCAACGTAATTCAAAAAATCTACTTCCAAGCGGTCGGGAAAGCGCCATCTGGGCCCACAAACCTTATTTCACACAACAGTAAGTATTCGTCTCCCAACAGCTATGCGTAGCTATTCTTTCTTGTGTTCTTCGGGATTCTGAACGACGTATCACCAAACAAAAAAGCAATAGCCATGATGCACTGGACGGGTAGTTGGACCGATAAAATAAGAGAGGAAGAGAGGAAAAAAGGAAGGCAAGAAGGAAGGCAAGAAGAGAGAAAAACATTAATGCAAGAGGTAGAGCGCCGCATGCGCTCACGCGGGTTGGATGATCATTTTATTCGTAGTATACTGCCCGCCACGCCTGCTTTTGCGTGATATTGGCTTCCAAGAAATTTGCTTAAATGGCATAAAGACCCCATTTTCTTCCACTGTAGATGAAAGACAATAGTGCTTTGGTGACCGCTAGCAATGTGTGCTATAGAGGAGCGCTAATATTATGCTGTTACCACAAGAAAATATCTCCCTCAAAGACCTGAATACGTTTGGCATAAATGCGCAAGCACGCTATTATGTGCGCATTAATAGTGAGGAAACACTACGCGATCTTCTGCTGTGCAAAACAATACAGCCGCTACCCAAATTAGTGCTGGGTGGTGGCAGCAACCTGCTTTTTCTCAACGACTTTCCTGGTATTGTGCTCCATATGGCCACCACTGGGGTAGCAACTATCCGAGAAACAAAAGCAGACGTTTGGGTTAAAGCCAATGCAGGCGTCAACTGGCATGCACTTGTATTGCACTGTGTGGCACAAGGCTATGCGGGCATCGAAAACTTATCGCTTATCCCCGGCACGGTGGGGGCAGCGCCCATGCAGAACATTGGGGCCTATGGCGTTACGTTCAGTGAAGTATTTGATTCGCTAGAAGCGATGGAAGTTTGTTCGGGGAAGATTAGCCACTTCAGTAAAGAGGATTGTTCGTTTGGGTACAGAGAGAGCATCTTCAAAAAGGAATTGTATGGGCAGTACATCATTCTCAATGTTACGCTAAAGCTACCCAAGCAACCCGCCTTCCAAACTGATTATGGCGCTATACAGCGCACTTTAGCTGCGATGCATGTGGAAACGCTCTCCATCAAGGCCATTAGCGATTCTGTAATTAAGATCCGCCAAAGCAAACTTCCCAATCCGAAACGATTAGGCAATGCCGGCAGCTTCTTTAAGAACCCCACCATTGTACAGTCTCAGTTTTTGCAACTAAAAAAGCTTTACCCCGATATGCCTGGGTATCCCCAAGAAGATGCGCAAATTAAAGTGCCGGCTGCCTGGCTAATTGAGCAGTGTGGATGGAAGGGACAGAGGAAAGGAGCCGTGGGGGTGCACAAAGACCAACCGTTGGTACTGGTCAACTACGGAGGAGGCAGAGGCCAGGAGATCTACCAGCTTGCCCAGGCCATTCAGCAGTCGGTGCAAACGCGGTTTGGCATCCCTATCTGCCCGGAGGTTAACATCATCCAATGTTGTTCGTCGTTTGAAAACTAGGGGCCCATCTGCACCTGCCGCAAGGCGTCTCCAAAAACCGCAGCCACGCTACACACACGAAGTTTAGC
>CAJQOF010000066.1 GCA_905479855.1 uncultured Cytophagales bacterium | reverse complement strand
AGTGCCGTTATCTGCTTTGCAATGTGCATATACTGCTTCCTGCTGGGCAAGCCAGCCTGTGGTACCAGAAATTACCGGGATCTTTTGAGAGAGGCAGTGGCAGATGTTGTTGTAAGCAGCAGTTGGGTCACTAAACTCTATGGCTACATCTACCATACTTGGATTGATGGTCGCTAAGGAACCACTATTTTGGGAAGTTATTTTGTGGGCAATCTGGTGCCCTCTTTGTAAGGCAACTTGCTCAATGGCACGGCCCATCTTTCCATAGCCTATCAGAAGTAGCTTCATTTTCCAAACTTCATGGTTAAACTAAGGCCTACAGCAGGGTTGTTCTGCGTTGTTGGGAGCACGCTCGGCTGTACCTGTAGGCTAATATTATCGGACACATCAAACGTTTGCAAGCTTGCATCCACATAGGCGTCGAAGATATTAATAATGTACCAAATAGCGCCAAATATGATGCAAAAGTCACGATTTCTCCTGCAATCATCTACATAGTTTTCTTGGCTACGAACAGCTCCCGCAGTGTCTTCAAGTATCTTTCTTTTGTTGCGTGTGTACTCGTCGTGGTTGTAGATAGCGCCCCAAGCTAGGCCACCAAAAACACCATAGATAACGCCTATCTTCCAATACTGTTTATTGTAGGCCTGGCCCAGGCCAGGTACAAAGGCGGAGTAGAGCCAGGCGCGCTGCATTACCATCTCTTCGGCCATAAGTTGCTTCTTTAACGCTTCTGAGGGGGGCTGCTGCTCAAATAGGTTTTCCTTGGGAGAAAAAGGCACCTTTTTTTGCTCTTGTGCACTAGCGGGTGCTTTGCGCACCTTTTTCTTCGGTGCTAGCGCTTGGGCCATTATGGGACATGTGCCAAGCCAAAGCCCAACTATTAATAACAAAGTAGACAACTTGCTCATTATTCCTCCACCAATATGTTTAATAATCTTTTGAATTCGTTTTCGTTGGCAAAGGTAATCTTGATTTCTCCCCTTTCCTTTTCGCCAACATGAATCTTTACTGGGGTGGCTAGCTGCCTGGTCAATTGGGTGCTGGCACTCTTGGTTGTGCTTATAAATTTGGTCGGTATACGTTCTGGCGCTACTTGCTTTGGGGTGTTCTCTTGGGACAAAGCCCTCACCATTGCCTCTACGCTTCGCACAGAGAGTGCCTTTTTGAGAATTTCCTTGAAAATGGCTAGTTGTGCATTCACACTGCCCACCGTAATGAGTGCCCTTGCATGGCCCATGCTAATTTTTTGATCGCGCAAAGCAATTTGAATATCGGGCGGCAGCTTCAGGAGCCTCAGGTAGTTGTTGACGGTGGCTCTATCTTTCCCCACTCTGGCGGCTAGGGCCTCTTGCTTTATATTGCATTCAGACAAAAGCTGCTGATAGCTCAAGGCTATTTCAATGGGGTTTAGGTTTTCTCGCTGAATGTTTTCGACCAGCGCAATCTCCAACATTTGTTGGTCATTAGCAGTGCGGATATAAGCAGGTACGTGGGTAAGATGCACCAGCTTAGAGGCCTGCAATCTTCTTTCCCCAGCAATAAGCTGATAGCGCGATGGGGCTAATTGCCGAACAGTAAGGGGCTGAATAATGCCATGGAGCTCAATAGAATCGGCCAACTCTTGCAGGGCAGTGGGGGCAAAATCTTTTCTGGGCTGGAAGGGATTTACCTCAATTTGGTCAATGTGGATTTCTTGTATGGGATTGGTTGGCGCTCCTCCTGCCAAAAAGGGGGCGTCTTTGAGCAAGGCGTTGAGGCCTCTGCCCAAGGCATTCTTTCGCTGTGGTGTGTTTTTTGCGCTCATACTGCTGGTGGAGTAACCACAGGTTCTTTGGTCTGCTTATTAATAATTTCTTGGGCAAGGTTGAGGTAGCTTATAGCCCCTTTACTTTCTGCATCGTACAAGATAGCAGGCTTGCCAAAGCTCGGTGCTTCGCTTAGTTTAATATTTCTGGGAATGATGGTATCGAACGCTATTTTTTTGAAATGCGTCTTGATCTCCTCCACAATCTGGTTAGACAGCCGAAGCCTCGAATCATACATCGTAAGCAATATTCCCTCAATTTCTAGATCAGGATTCAAACGAGACTGAATGATCTTGGTTGTGTTTAATAGCTTGCCTAGCCCTTCCAAGGCAAAGTATTCGCACTGCACAGGAATAAGCAATGAATCTGCGGCCGTTAGGGCATTAATGGTAATGAGCCCTAGCGAGGGAGCACAGTCAATAATGATATATTCGTACTCTTTGCACATTGCTGCCAGCGGGATACGCATTTTCTCCTCCCTTCTGTCCAGATTAATCATCTCTACCTCTGCCCCCACAAGGTTGATGTGCGAAGGAATGATATCCAAAAAGGGAACAGCTGTCTTTTGCACTACATCGCTGAGCTTGGCAGCGCCGATCATGCATTCGTAGATGCTATTGGTTACCTGCTGGGGATCAATCCCCACACCCGACGTGGCATTGGCCTGTGGATCGACATCTACAAGCAGGGTCTTATGCTCTAGCACAGCTAGGCTGGCAGCCAAGTTAATTGCCGTAGTTGTTTTACCGACGCCTCCCTTTTGGTTGGCTATTGCGATTATTCTTCCCATCAGAATTTAATAGTCTGTCCTATGTTCATTAATATCAGCTCTTTCCCAGATGCTGTTGCCAACTGCTTTGCTCTTTCATGATTAATTGCAATACTAGGAAAACTATCATAGTGCATCCCAATAATCTTCTCTGTACCCATATAGTCTGCCGCGTACAAAGCTTCCTCAATGCCCATGGTAAAAACATCGCCTACGGGCAGAATGGCGAAGTCAAGTTGATAGAATAGCGGAATTTGCTTAATATCCTGGTGTAGCGCGGTATCTCCACCAAAGTAAAAAGCCTTCCCTTCGCCTTCCACCACAAAACCCATGGCGCAACCCGCATAGCTCCCATCGGGCATAGCGCTGGCATGTGGTTCGTGCACTGCCTTAACAGTGCCAAAACCAAATTGACGTTTCCCTCCAGGGTTGATACATAACGTTCTGGTGAGGCCTTTTCTTTGATACCAGTTAGCCATTTCAAAATTGGCAATAATGGTTGCTGGATGATTATTACAGATTCGCTCTACATCTGCCACATGGTCATAGTGCCCATGAGAGAGGAGTAGGTAGTCTGGCTTAAGGGCGTCTATATCAATGGCCTGGGCAAGTGGATTGGGAGAGATGTAGGGGTCGAAGAGGAGCTTGGCTTTGTTTACTTCTACTAGAAAGCAGGCGTGCCCCAGAAAAGTCAGTTCCATAACGATAAGGTTTAACTAGAATAGTCCTTAGAACAGGGTAAATATAGGGGTTTTATAGGAGATGTTCATTGAAAGTGAGCGTGCTGCTATTATTCTACTTGCTGTGTCCAACTATTTAAGTTCCATTTCTTCCACAACACCCATCTTGCAAAACTTCTCCATGCGATCTTTTGTGCGTTGCTCGGGGGAGCGCTGTGCAAGCACTTTAAGTTGTTTTAAGATTTCATTTTTGACTGTTTCAGCCGCCGCCTTTTGGTCTCTGTGTGCACCGCCCAAAGGCTCTGGGATAATGCCATCAATTAACTTATTCCCTAGCATGTCTTTAGCAGTTAACTTGAGCACCTCTGCCGCTTGCTCTTTATAGTCCCAACTCTTCCACAAGATAGAAGAGCATGATTCTGGTGATATTACGGAATACCAAGTGTTCTCTAACATTAACACACGATCTCCCACAGCAATGCCCAATGCACCGCCAGAGGCCCCTTCCCCAATAATAATGCAAACAATGGGCACACGTAGGTCAAACATTGCCTGAATATTGCGCGCAATGGCTTCGGCTTGCCCGCGTTCCTCTCCTTCCACGCCAGGATAGGCACCTGGTGTATCGATGAGTGTAACAATAGGTTTGTTAAACTTTTCGGCCAGTTTCATGAGACGCAGTGCTTTTCTATATCCCTCTGGGTTAGCCATGCCAAAATTGCGTGCTTGCCTTTCTTTTGTGTTTCTACCCTTTTGGTGCCCAATAAACATGATCGTCTCATCTTCTAGCTTGCCAAATCCCCCTACAATAGCCTTATCATCTCCCATAAAGCGGTCCCCGTGCAACGCAATAAACTCCTCCGTTATATGGTTGATGTAATCTAGCGTATACGGACGGTCAGCATGGCGTGATAGTTGTACCCGTTGCCAGCGCGTTAAGTGTTGAAAAGTCGTTTTTTGTAACGTTCTTATCTCATTTTCCAGTTTTTTGATCGCCTTGTGCAAGCGCTCGTCCTTCTTTTGTGCCACCTGCTCTTGCATGAGCACTAGCTTTTTTTCTAGTTCTATGATCGGCTTTTCAAATTCTAGCAGCATTTTTAAGTATTTTATTTCAGGTAGAATAAATTAAAATGTCCCCAACAGCCAATCTAACACCTATTTTTCGGGGTTAGCAGTAGATATTTGGCGAAGTTACTTGTAAATCACCAGGAATCTCCTACTTTTGTTCCCTCGGTAGGCGCTGCAACATTAAGCAGTTCCTTCCAATTTCTTGGTCCGGTAGTTCAGTTGGTTAGAATGCCTGCCTGTCACGCAGGAGGTCACGGGTTCGAGTCCCGTCCGGACCGCTTCCCCACCCCCACCAAATTCGTGGGGCACAATTTCCTCTTAAAGACTATATAATTCCTCCGACCAGAAAAGCAGGGATAGCATCCCGGAAAATTTCTGTTTGAATCCCCCCAATTTTTTTTGTAGGCAATGCTCCACCTAATGCGTGGCGTAAGGCTTTTACTGTTTGGCTGCCCTTATAAAAAAAGAGCTGATGCATCAACATCAGCTCTTGCTCCTCCTGCTGGACTCGAACCAGCGACCCTCTGATTAACAGTCAGATGCTCTAACCAACTGAGCTAAGGAGGAATAATAACAATCAGCAATATTAGCTCCTTTTTCTCTTTTTTGCAACAAAAAGGGCTAAAAGTACGCTAATTTATTCACTAGGCCTGCTGCATTCAGCAGCGATGGATAGCAAAATATAAAAAACAATACTCAGTGCCAATCCCTCAACATGTAGTAGGCCTATGAGTAAGGCGGCAATCAATAAAAAGCTATATCTGAAGCGATTGGGGTGCCAGGCATAGGTGGTAAACTTAAAAGCCATAAGTTTGATGTTGGCTACAAGCAGATATGAGGTAAGCAGTACCAAGGCAATAAGCACATGGGGTTGGGTCAACATGGTCGTCAACCACGAATATTTATTGGCTGTGATTATTATTGGCAGTGTGCTGATAAATAAGCCATTGGCAGGGACTGGCAAGCCGATAAATACACTTTTCTGTTTGGTATCAATATTAAATCTAGCGAGCCTTACCGCAGAAAAAGAAGGAATAAGTAAGGCCGCAAAAGGAAGATATAATGAAGTAGTTTGTTGGCTTATTAGTATGTGCATAATACACGCCGGTAGCATGCCAAAAGTGATTAAGTCAGCCAGGGAGTCTAGCTGCTGGCCAAGCGGTGAATACGCCTTGAGTAGCCGAGCCACCCAACCATCCAGAAAGTCACACCCCCCCCCCAGCCAAAGACACAACGCTGCGTGATCTAAATGCCCTTGAAGCGCCAAAATAATACCCACGCCGCCACTGGTTAAGTTGAGTAGGGTAAAAAAGTTAGGTAAATTTTTCTTCATACTTTGGGTAAATAGCAACCGGTACACCGACCCGCAAAGGTAAAAAACGATGTGCATAATTCCCTTCCATACCTTGGCTATTGCATTATTTTTATTCTTCTAAAAAAAGTTTTTTCGGTAAAAAT
>CAJQOF010000065.1 GCA_905479855.1 uncultured Cytophagales bacterium | reverse complement strand
CAATGCCCTGCTGGCGAAACGGTTCAACGTGCTGAGGGTCTAGCATACCCGCTTTTTGGTACAGCACAAGGGCTTCTTCCTCCCGCTCTTGCTGGCCATACCAATACCCTAATTGATAGCAGGCCACAGCCGTGTTTGTTTCAGTTTCCTTTTTTAGCAGTTGCGCTTGCACAGCGGTTGTACCCATAGTGGTATATATGGCCACTTCCTCATGCAGTAGATTGTTATTAAATGGATATTCTGCCAGGCCCTTTTCTAAAATCGCAAGCGCTTCATCAGGGTCCTTTAGGAAAGTTGCAGTAAGGCGAGCAAGCGCATGGTATACAGCAGTCGGCACAGTTTTTTTTGCCGCCATATAGCTGGTATAGCTACTTAGTGCCAGGTCATACTCCTCTTGTTGGTGTGCCGCCACAGCGGTGTACAAATCAGCATAGGGATCATTGGCGCTAATTCTCCTGCAATACTGAAACTGCATGATAGCGCTTTCAAAGTTTTCTTGCTTATAATACCGCCTACCCCGGTCTAGATAGTAAGCCCACAAGCCACCAAGATTCATCTGCGCAAAGCTATGGTACTGCGACGCTTGGGGTGCAGTTGCAAGCACGCGGTTATAAGCAGCCAAGGTCTCCTCAAAAAGCGCTGGAGCTTCGTCCGTAGCAATTTTGCTACGCAACAGTTTTTCATAGATTACCCCCCTATAGTACCAGCACCCGGCATCCGGCCCAATAGCCCCTCCCTCTGTTGCTTGGTCAATAAGCGCGCTGGCTTCAGGAAAGTCTTCCGCCTCAAACGCTGCAATAGCTTGGTTAACCAGCGTTGGTTTGGCCTGGAGTGGGATAGCGCCAAAGGCGGCCCCAAGAGCCAAGAGTAGGATAATGTGAAAGTGATAGATCTGCATAGGGTATAGCGTAAAGCGGTATTGGAAGACGTTGAGACTGATAATAGCGCCAACCCCCAAATTTAGGCGCTGGAAAAGGATTCTGGAAGAAAGGTATGCTGCAATGTGCTTAAGGCAGCGCAGCAGCACTAAACAACGCCACTAAACAACAGCACTAAAATGCGGTATCTCTTGCAACGGTATATGCTTTCCTTGTGCATACTCCATTTGCCAACAATAATGTTCTAGGCCATTGGTGATAACGAGCAAGCGTGCACTGAAGTGCGCATTGTAGCGCGCTATCTGCCCCCAAACATCATGGTTAAGCGCAATGCTCGGTGCCTTGCACTCCACAAGCATCAGCGGGGTTCCCAAACGATCATAGACCACAATGTCGGGGCGGTGGCTGAGGTGGTTGTATTGTATGCCCAATTCCAGCCTAGTGAGTGATTTTGGGTAAGCGAGGTGATCAATTAAGTAATGTAGAAAGTGCTGCCTTACCCATTCTTCAGGCGTTAAATGCACATACTTCTTGCGCACCACATCAAAGATGCGGTAGCCAGTTTTGCTAGGCTGAATTTTGTAGAGAAAAGGAGGGAGATTGAGTTGCTTCACGTAGCCAAAAAATCAATGAGAAATTTGTTGCCAAGAGCGGTGCTCCTTTCTTTCAGAGTCCAACTTAAGCAGTATAGAAAGCATCAGCGAAAAGGAGAGCATCGAGGACCCTCCATAGCTGATAAAAGGTAGCGGAATACCAATAACCGGCATTAGGCCAATGGTCATGCCGATATTAATCATAAAGTGAAAGAAAAATACAGCCGCTACGCTATAGCCATATACCCGCGCAAACCTTAGCTTCTGCCGCTCTGCCAGGTAGAGTATTCTCAATATCAGCCCCAAAAAAGCAACAATCACCAGCAAAGACCCGATCCATCCATGTTCCTCACCAATTGTACAAAAGATAAAATCCGTACGCTGCTCTGGCACAAAGCCATATTTGGTTTGCGTTCCTTGTAGATACCCTTTGCCCCACAATCCGCCAGAGCCAATGGCTATTTTGGATTGGGTTACATTCCACCCAATACCTAACGGGTCTATATTAGGGTCCACAAGTGCCTTAATTCTGTTTTGCTGGTGAGGCTTTAGTACTTTCTCAAAAACAAGGTGAAACCCCTCAATCAAGGCCAATGTGCTTAGGGTTAGCAAGATGATAAGGATTATTCTTTTTAAAGACTTTCTGGCCAAACCAATCAGCACAAGCGCTAAGCTAACGGTGCCAATAATGAGATAGAGGTGGGGAACTAAGAGGATAAGCACAGAGAGGATAACCATGAAAAGGCCCAACACAATGAACCAAGCAGGTAGCCCTTCTCTGTAGAGCACAATTACAAAAGCACTAAACACCAAGCCGGAGCCTACATCACCTTGCAACAAGATGATGGCTACGGGCACTAGGATAATCGTCCATAAAACCAACTGTGGTTTGAGCCTAGCAAGGGGCATATTATTTTCGTCCAGATATTTGGCCATAGCCAGCGCACAGGCCAGCTTAGCAAACTCCGAAGGCTGCCCTTGGCCGCCCAACCAGAGCCAAGCTTTGTGGCCTCCTGTGCCAGCGCCCATAAACAATGGGCTCAAAAGCAACAGTATACCAAAAATATAGATGACGTATGCCAACGACTGGTAAGAGCGGATATCAAAGAAAAAAGTAACAAAGCAGGCGAGTACTGTAATAACTATCCAGGTAAACTGTTTACCGCTGCTGCTAGAAAAATCAAACAGGCTTTGGTCAAGTGTTTTCTCATAACCAACAGCATAGATGTTGCACCAGCCAAAGATGACCAAGCTGGCGTAGAGCAAGAGCAGCAGCCAGTCGATGTGCGCTAATAAGTTTTGTTTGGTTTTCAATGGAAGAAATCTCCTTTTAGTACATAATTTTCCAGCCAGGGCCGGGTGATTTCACCCTTGATGTGTTGCTCTATAAGCAAACCAGCAATAGAAGCAGCGGCTCTTGATCCCCAGCCAGCATTTTCCACATACACGGCAATGGCGATTTTTGGGTTTTCCCTTGGAGAAAAAGCGATACAAACGGCGTGGTCGGGGCCATGTAGATTTTCCACTGTGCCTGTCTTGGCACAGATCACGATGCCCTTGGTGCGTGCGCGCCAGGATGTCCCCCCCTCCACACTCTCCTGCATTGCATCGGCAATAAATTCAAAGTGCTCGTTATCAATCACTAATTCATGTTTGCCTTCCTCCTTGGGCAACGCGGGCTCTTCACCTATCTGCTTTACCAAGTGGGGGGTATGGTAGTAACCGCTATTGGCCACAACGGCAGCGAAGTTAGCCATTTGCAAAGGAGTAATAAGCAGCTCTCCCTGCCCAATATCTAGCGACCTGATGGTCGATGTTTTCCACCGGCCCTTCCCATACCATTTGTCATAGAACTGACTGTCTGGTACACAGCCACTTTTTTCGCCAGGAAGATCTATGCCTAGCGGTCTTCCCAAGCCCCAACTTTTTAGATAGCCGCACCATTTTTCCAGTCCTATACGTGTAGTTTCATAAGCGTTTGTGGAAACTTGTGCGCCGATAATATTTCTGAACACATGGTAGAAGTAAGGGTTGCAAGAATACTTTAGCGCATCTTTTAAGCGCAAAGGAGAGGGATGTGGGTGGCAGTTGAGTAGTCGTTTATCGCATGCATAGGCAGTGCTCATACGCAATACCTTCTCTTGCAGCGCAATGAGTGCTTGGTTGAGCTTAAAGATAGAGCCGGGGGGGTACATGGCCATGATGGGTCTATGAAAGAGCGGCGCGCAGCTCTCTTGTTCTAAAGCCCCAAAGTGCTTGCTGAAATCCCCCCCTGCCAGCAAATTAGGATCATAAGTAGGGCTTGAGACCAGCGCTAAAACTTCACCTGTTTGTGGATCTATGGCCACAATGCTCCCCAGTTTACCCTCCATCAGCCGCTCACCATACACCTGCAATGCCCTATCTATGGTCGTCTTAAGGTTTTGTCCTGGGGTAGAGGCTTGGTCCAGGGCACCTTCCTTAAAACTTCCCTTCACTATTCCCCGTGCATCACTCACCTTATACCGCACACCTCGTTGCCCCCTCAGTGCCTCTTCATACATTTTCTCCAAGCCACTAATGCCAACCATATCGCCTTGAGCGTAATAGCCAACCGTATCAGCAGCGAGTTGTTGTGGGTTGATCTCACCGATATAGCCGAACGTATTGGCCAGTATGGGCAGCGGATATTGGCGCACCGTGCGTACCTGCACGAAAAACCCTGGGTACTCGGAAAGGCGGTCTTGTATGCTGGCCCATTGCTCTTCGCATATATTCTTAATGAAGACAGAAGGCTTTACGTAGGAATAGGCCTTGGCCTTTGTAAGGCTATGCGCAAACGTTGCTGCGCATAGCTTAAAATCTTGGCAAAAAGCCTGGATATCTAACCGCTTTACTTCCTTGGGGATAACCATCAAATCATAGATGGGGGTATTGCATACCAACAATTCCCCATGTCTATCGTAGATAACACCTCGGTAAGGATATTCCACTACTGGCTGGACGATATTCTTTTCGGCGGCCAGCGCATATTCTTCACTTAATACCTGTATAAAAAGCAATCGCGCAAGGAAAATGGTGCCTATGAGCAAAACGGTTGCCTGGATAATATGACTTCTGCGGAGTTTCATTGGACCTTTTAATGTATCTGGAAGTCACTCATTTGTTGCTTTTCTCCCCATGATTTACGCGCAACAAATAGGCCTTCCAATCAATATTAAATCTAGCAGCATAATCCTCGATGGGTTCTAGCCCTTTATCACGTCTTCTTTCATTCAGGTGCTCAATGTCTTCTATAGGAACAAACTCATAAACCCAATTCTTATCGGGGCTCGTCCGCAATTGTGAGCCATAGAACTGATTGCCAGTTTCGTTCATCATTATGCGGTCATACATAAGTGCATAGCCACGCCAATCGGCTTCGCCCTCTTTGCAAGCTGCCTCTAACAGGGGCAAGTACTTCTTACGAATTTCATTGGTAGAAGCATGTTGAATAACCAAGCAAGCTGCCTTAGCTACCTTCCCTACCTCACTGAACTTTGGCCATCCATGTTGGGCAATTATTTCGTCTAGTTGAATTTGATCTTCCCTATTAAGTAGATGCTTGAGGTCCCATATCGCCATTACTATGGGGGAGTCTACGCTTATTTTTTTACCCCCTACTGCAATATGCCAGTAATAGGCCTGGTCCCTAATGTAAATTTTCCACAATTGGTAGGCGAGTGTTGTATTAGTGGCCAGGGGGAAATTTTGATTGAATACTGTTTCAATTTCATGCGATAATTCTTGAAGTTCTTGCCGTTCAAGCGCTAGAAGAAGGTTCATAAAATCACCTGAATGTGCACCATGTATAAAACCTTCAAGATAATGGTCGTGAGACAAAGCTTTTTTTAGCATTTCCAATGCATCTTTATACGCTTCTAATCCGACTGCTAATAGGGCTTTTGTTCCAGAAAGTCTGTACATAATCGCTACATTCTTCGGGTGGGTTCTCCCCAATGCCTGATATTGCAAAAAGGCTCCATCCAGATCCCCTTTTTCTCGTAGGACATCTGCCTTTTGTAGCGCTTCTGCGTAGTCACCCTTGGCCTGGGCACATATCTTTGTACCAGTTATCAGCAATATAAAAGCAACTAACAAGAGGACGTTACACATCCCTAAACAGGCCCAAGAAGATTTTAATCGCTGTCTTTGCATGTCAATAGAATTTTGCATAATCGCCACAAACCGACATTGTATGCTCCAGTGCATTTAAACGCTGTAAAGGGCACTCCCCTCGTTATTTACGCAACAATGCCAATAGAAATTACCCCTCAAATC
>CAJQOF010000064.1 GCA_905479855.1 uncultured Cytophagales bacterium | reverse complement strand
ACGGCGGAATAAAGCGTGGTAATCAAGAAATTTTTGTTGAGTCCAAAGAAGGTGTAAAGAAGAAATATCTAGTATCCCTATCAAAACACATCCTCGTGCAAGACAACGACTATATAAGAGCAGGCGCGCCGCTCTCTGATGGTGTGATTGCACCCGCCGATATCTTGTCGATTATGGGGCCCATTGCATTGCAACGCTACCTTGTTAAGGAACTTCAAGATGTATACCGGCTGCAAGGAGTAAAAATTAATGACAAACACATAGAAGTGATTGTCAAGCAAATGATGCACAAGCTCGAGGTGATAGAGTCAGGAGATACCACCTTTATGCCAGGACAAGTTATTAATAAGTTCATCTTCAGGGAAGAAAATGATACAATTCTTGACAAGAAAGTAGTTACAGAAGCCGGTGATTCGGCGTTCAAAGCTGGCCAGGTTCTCGATGAAAGAGTTTTTGCGCAAGAAAACAGTGCGCTAAAAGAAAGGGGCCTTAAACCAGCGCAAGCACGAGACGCCAATCCTGCCGTTGCCAAACCAAAGCTGCAGGGTATAACACAGGCCTCTCTAAGCACAGAGAGTTTTATCTCGGCAGCTTCTTTCCAAGAGACCACCAAGGTGCTTAGCGAAGCCGCTATTAAAGGGAAAAGTGATCGACTAAGAGGATTAAAAGAAAACGTGATTGTGGGCCATTTAATTCCTGCTGGAACAGGCCTTAAGAAATATACCGACCTGTTTGTGGCCTCTAAAGCAGAGTATGAGAGCATAGAGCGCAACGACAAAGAGGTTGTTCCTGTTGTGGAAGAACCTAGTGTTTAATACGAGACAGCATAGGAAGTACTGCTTTTTGTCTAGAGCAGTACTACTATTTGTCTAGCGACAACACGCATAGAAAGCTAACACATATTCGTAAAAGGGGCCTGTAGCTCAGCTGGTTAGAGCGCTACACTGATAATGTAGAGGTCCGTGGTTCGAGTCCACGTAGGCCCACCCATCTACTGCCCTCGTTGAAGGGGCATAATAGCGCCGGAACTCAATGGCGGAGTTTGCTCAAAAGGGGCTGAAGAGGAATAACCTCCTCCTCGACTTTTTTCTCAATTAGTGGTCCAGGTTTTGGGGACCACCATAGTATACCTGCGAAATATTCCCTATAATTGTGGCAAAAGTGGTCCAAGAAAAGGGGCCACCTTACTAATGTCTAAATTTAATGTCACCAATTGAAAATCTAGATACTGAAGTTGAAATTAAGATTAAAGTAGATCAAGAGAATTTTACTCATTTACAAGAATGGCTAAATAATAATGCTGAATATCGCAATGAGACGGTACAAGAAGATTATTATTTTAATAATCCAGATAATTCTTGGTTTAAAATACATGAAGAAGGATATAAATACGCGTTAAAATATTTAAGAATACGTGTTACCGACCGAGGCAACTCCATATGCTATAAAGATTGGAACACCAGTGATGGTAATGAAAAAGCAGGGTTATTTTGTAGAGATCTTGAACTGCCTATTCCGAATACAGAAAAATATATTTTATTACTTGAATCAATAGGCTTTACCGAGAAAACAAAAATCAAGAAATCTAGAAAAAGCTATATTTATAAAGATTTCCTGATAGATGTTGATACGGTAAAAAATGTTGGCACTTTCATTGAGTTTGAAGTTAACAATAAGATGCATGACAATCCAAAAGCTGAGTATAAAAGACTGGAAAACTTTATAAAAAATCTAGGATTAACTAATTTTACTATACAAAAACAAGGGTTTATTATTCTAGCCTGGAACCCAAATTTTAATTTTACCTAATATTATTTGAGAGTGTGCCACGAAGATAGATTTTGGTACAATAGCGTTTGTGAGGATGGAAAAAACCCTCCTATTTGAGGAATTTCGAATGAAAAACTATGGAGAAAAAGGTTCTCAAGAACGCTATTTATCTTCGACGTACACGCTCTGCTTAACCAGCACAAAACCTCTCAGATGCGTAAACTCCTCAATATTCGGATCGCCAAAATAGGGCAGTAGCTTTGTTAGTGTGTACAACATTGAGTATACTATTCAATGTAACTACCCAGGTACCTCAAACAGCCTATACGCAGCTTAAAAAAAGGTTTTAAAAAGTTAACCGAACAGTCCCAGGTCGATTTTACCCTAAAAAGCGCGATTTTTGTCTTAAAATCTATTGACCACCCTTGTTTAAAGGCTCTCAGGACCGATTAGGGTACTTGGGTAGTTACTACTATTCCAAGGCTCGCTACGCACCCAATCCGAGTTTTGCCCCCAAGTATTACATTTGCGCAGTTCTTCTACTTAACCCCTGAAGCAAACATTATGGAAGTCACTAAATTTCTAGACCCCCGCAACGACATCGTATTCAAAGACCTCTTTGGCACAACGAAGAACGAAGATATCGTCGTTGATTTTATCAATGATGTCATGGAATATGAAGGCGACGAAAAAATAAAAAGCGTTCATCTACTGCAAACCACACAAGACCCCAAAATAGCGGCAAGGCAACGATCTAATGTAGATGTCCTTTGCGAGAGCAATAACGGCAAAAAAATAATAGTGGAAATGCAGATAAGGTCGCAAAAAAGCTACAAAAAGCGCGCCCAATATTATCTGGCAAGCAGCTACGCCACGCAGCTTACCAAAAGAGAAAGTGAAAAAGCCGAAGCTTACCATAAAATATACAACAAGCTAATACCGGTTGTCTTTATCGCCGTGGTAGATCATATCCTGTTTAAAGACAAGGAGGCCCATATCTCGTGGCACACCGTGCTGGACAAGAAGACCCATGAGCACGACCTCGAAGAGTTTGCCTTCACCTTTGTGGAGCTGCCCAAGTTTAAGAAGAAGATTCATGAGCTGGATGGCGTACTGGACCGCTGGTGTTATTTCATGAAGCATGCGGAAGAAACAAGAGAAGACGAAGTGGCTAATATCGTAGGCCAATATCCCCATATCAAACGTGCTTATGAAGCAGTGAATAAATTTAGCTGGACTCCAGAGCAATTGGCTGCCTATGAGGAAGAAGAACAACGCATAATCGATAATATAGATGCTGATGATACTTTGTTAGAGCAAGGCATACAGCAAGGCATACAGCAAGGCATAGAGCAAGGCATAACAAAAGGCAAAACAGAAATTGTATGTAATATGCACCAAGATGGTATGCCTCCCGCTACAATAGCGAAATACGTAGAGCTCCCTATACAAGAAGTAGAACGCATTTTGGTAGTGGGCCAAGTGTAAGTGTTGGCAGCTATTCAGATTGCGCGTGATTTTAGGTTTTTATCCAATGCTGCTGGGAATTTATCGAGCTTTGTACGGACTCCATCATTCCCGATTGGACCACTACCCATAACCGTACATTTGGGCCATTATAAATACACGTTATAGCACGGAAGGGGCCACTTTCGCTTTTTGTGGGCATCGTCACGCACGCGCCCATTCAAGGGACCTATGCCATGTTTGCGGCCGCGTTAGCGGTTGAATATGCAGCCAATGAAAAAGCCATTCCCAGAGAGCATGCCCCCATCCGCTAAGGTTTTTCCTAAGTAGCAGAGAATCCTTCCTAACTTAGGGGCTTCAGAAGCCTACGACCCAACCTCAAATTATATGCAACCAATCACCCCCATAGAGATCAGACAAAAAAGCTTTGACAAGCGCTTTAGAGGTTACAACCCTGAAGAAGTACGGGCTTTTTTGCACGCGCTCTCTCAGGTATGGGAAAAGGTGATGGTACAGCTTTCTGGAGTTGAGGCTGCCCTAGAGGCGAGCAAAAAAGAAACGCAGAGGCTCCATGGTGTGGAGAATGCATTGCTAAAAATGATCAACGATGCGGAGGCTACGGCGCATAACATAATTGAGCAAGCCCAAAAGGAGGCTGACCTAAAAGTTAAAGAGGCAGAGGTCGAAGCAAGAAATTTGGTGCTTGCAGCGCAAGAAGCGGTAAAGACGATGGAAGAAAAAAGCGAAAGGGCCAAGCAAAGCCGGAAGGAAGAGATGGAGCATGACCTGGCCAAAAGCAGGAAGCTGACGCAAGAGGCAGAGACTTACAGGGAGACGCTCTTACAGAAACTTCAGCATGTGGCAGAGGATATACTAACGAGAGCAGCACTCATTAAAAGCAATGACACACTACCTGAGAGCACCCATGATGCAACGGAAGAAGCCTAAGCTGGTAGGGGAGTGTTGGCAAGGAATGCGCGGCTAGCGGCTGCAACCGTTGCTTAAATAACTGACTTCTTAACGCACCATTACATTGTTCAACACTTATTATCAGGTATTCTCATGAAACTTGCGGCTGTTGATATTGGTTCTAATGCCGTCCGGCTACACCTATCCAACGTCCTGCATATAAAGGGAACGGCTAGCTTCAAGCGCATGGAATTTATGCGCTACCCACTATGCCTGGGGAATGATGTTTTCAAAAATAAGCGTATAAGCAGAGAAAACGAGGAGCGGCTCACGAAGCTGTTGCATGCCTTCACCATCCTCATCGACCTTTATGAGATAGACCATAGCATGTTTTGCGCTACTGCGGCTTTTAGAAATGCAACCAACCGAGATGAGGTTGCAAAGCGCATACAAGAGCAGCTCGGGGTCGCTATCCAGGTGATAAGCGGAGAAAAAGAGGCACTGTTGCTTCACAAAGCAGTGTACCCTCTGCTGGATAATAACTGTAACTATGTCCACCTAGATGTAGGTGGCGGTAGCATAGAAATAAACTTGTATACAAAGAATAAGGAGAAGTGCGCTTCGCGCTCTTTCGATCTCGGGTACGTCCGAGCCACAAAACAACAAGACCTTTCTGCTGCCTGGAAAGAAGTGGAAGCG
>CAJQOF010000063.1 GCA_905479855.1 uncultured Cytophagales bacterium | reverse complement strand
CAAAGCTACCTATAATTCAAGCAGCCTAAAAACGCGCGGCACATTTGCTCCGCGCAGTGCAGCCGTTCTGGCATGATGCTACCACGCTTGGCAGGCAGCTCTTTTATAACACCACAACTGTTGAATGCTCCTTTTTTTGAGCAATACCGGCAAGTTACCGGTTCCACCAAGAGCGAGCATGCGGCACGGCCTCCTCCGCTTTGGCATACTGTTTTACAATGCCTTAGGGGAATACCGCTGGGCTGGCAGTGCACCATGTTGCTAAAGCCTGTAGCGATTCCAAAAAATTACCCCCAAAGCGCTTATCTTATTTCCCAACACAACCGAGCCGGAGGGGCATGGAGCGCCATGCCCCTCCGGTTTTTTTGTCTGCAACAGCCATTAGCCACGCAAGCTTATCCGTAAGCGGCATGAATCTCTTTATGCTTAAATTCGTGGGCCGCGCTCAGCGGTGAAAAGCGAAGTGCTGCCGAACCAAGCGCAATCATGGAAAGACCACAACCCTACACCCTATTACTCTACTACTGCTATACACCCATTGAGGACCCAGAGGCATTTAGGGAAGAACATCACCGCTATTGCCTGGAGAATGGCTTCCTGGGCAGGATTATTATTGCCCAGGAAGGAATTAATGGTACTATCTCAGGGCATAAGGAGGCCTGCAGCAAATATATGCGCGACCTTAAGGCGGATGCCCGTTTCTCCCATACCCACTTTAAGGTAGCACCCCACCACCAGCACGCTTTCCAGAAGCTTCACGTTCGGGTAAAGGCAGAGATTGTGCATGTTGGCCTACCCCATATTGATCCCAACCAACGAACCGGGCAGTATGTAGCGCCGAAGGAACTGCAACGCATGCGAGAAGAAGAAGATGTGCTGCTCCTGGACGTGCGGTCCAACTACGAGCATCGGTTGGGTAAGTTCCAGGGCGCCGTTACGCTAGACATCGATCACTTTAGAGAATTCCCAGCACAAGTAGCGGCATTGGCGCCTTATAAGCACAAGAAGGTTGTCACCTATTGCACAGGCGGCATTAAATGCGAGAAGGCGAGTGCTTACTTGCTAGAACAAGGGTTCCAGAATGTATATCAGCTGCATGGCGGTATTATCCAGTATGGCCTAGAGACGGATGGGGAGGATTTTGAGGGAAAGTGCTATGTCTTTGATAACCGCCTTGCTGCCGATGTTAACAAGAAGAATCCTACCGTTGTTAGCAGCTGTTATGTATGCCAACAGGCTTGCGGCCGTATGGTTAATTGCGCCAACCCGGAGTGCAACATCCACGTGGCCCTATGTGCGCCTTGTGCCGATGAGCTAGCGGGGGGCTGCTCCCAAGCTTGCCAGGAGCATCCTAAGAAGAGAATCTACGACGGCACTGGCTACTATGCCACGGTGATGAATGGCTACAACCCCTACAAAGGGCTGCGGCGTAAAGCAGATGAGGATATTCCTGGTACACAATAGCTTATTTCCTGCGCAACCATTGCGCAGGGTTCAACTTCTGGGCCCCCTGCCATAGCTGCAGCTGAAGTTCTGTGGTACCCCCTGCATCTGTATACACGGTGCCCAGCAGCGCGTTGGCTTGCACATATTGGCCCACCTTCACTGTTACATGCTTTAGTTTGGCATAGACGCTGTGGTACTCCCCGTGTTGGATAATGACCACTTGGTTCATCCCGGGTACAAAAGCAATGGTCTTTACCACCCCCTCAAAAATGGCATACGTTTGCGCTCCCTCCTGGGTTTGGATGTTAATACCCAAGTTCTCTACCTGCACATTCCGCAGAACAGGATGAGGGCAGATGCCAAATTTTCCGCTGATAAAGCCACGCTTTACTGGCCATGGTAGCTTTCCGCGGTTTTTGCGGAAAGGCGCAGTAAGTGTTTTGGTGCTTATCGCTTTAGGCTTGGCAGGAGCTGGCCTCTTCGTGCCAGAAGGAGCGGCTGGGGCGATTGGAGGCACTTCTTGTGTTTGGGAAAGTTCTTCCGCTGCCTGGGCTTTCAATTCTTGCTGAATAAGATCGCTGATCAATTTATCCAGGTTATTCACCGCCCTATTGCGCTCTTCCAACTCCTTCGCTAGCTGCTTGTGCTGCTGCCCCAGTTGCCCCACCAGTTGTGTCTGCTTATTTTTGAGTGAGGTCAGCTTCTCTTTTTCTCCCTGGCGCGTGTTCAACAACTGCCTTTTTGCCTGCATACGTTGTGTGGCCGCTACCTTCTCTGCCTGAAGTGCCGTTTTTACCTGTTCAATCTCCCCAAAGTGTTTTTGTCGGATGCGGGCGTAATGCTTTACGTACCGCAACCTTTGCATGAAGGTGTGGAAGGAAGCAGAAGAGAAAATAAACATCAGTAGGTGTATGTCATGCAGTGCCTTGGCACCGATGCAAACCATGGCTTCATACTCCCTTTTCAGCTGCGCCAGGTCTTGTTCCAGGGTTGCTATCGCCTGCTGCTTTTGCTGAATCGCTTGGTTGGTGGCCCCCACTTCTTGGCCAATGGTTTGCAGCAACAAGGCATTGGAAGAAATTTGTTCATTCAGCGCGTTGAGCTGGCCTAGGCCAGCTTTCTTCTCCGTTTCGGT
>CAJQOF010000062.1 GCA_905479855.1 uncultured Cytophagales bacterium | reverse complement strand
CCCTCTTCTTCTCGTGCTGCATTTCGCTAGTCGTTGAGGTAGTTGCCGCAACGTGTGTAGCCACAGGCTTATTGGGGGTAGTCAACTTACGGGGTATAGGCCGCTCCTCTTCTCTTGTTTGCTCAAAGAATGAAATACGTGATGCTATGCCGGTGGCCTTTCTGCCTTTCTTTTCATCATCTCCTTCTCTTTTCTGCATCCCGCCACGCAATTCTCCTCGCCTATGTAGCACCACACTATCGCCGCGCTCTGTCTCCACATAACCATGCTGCTTGAACTGCTCTGCCTGTGCGATGGTAATGGGCTGTTTTGTGCCGTGGGCGTTGAGGTGGTAGTAGTCCGTAGTTCCCGCACTACGGACAGTGGTGAGTGTTTCTGAATTTTCGCTACGCGAAAATTCACCCTGGTTGTCATCCCGAGCCCTGTCCTGAGCCTGCGAAGGAGCTCGAGGGATCTCAGGTTGCTGCATTCGCATCTGGCCCGCTGAGGTAGATCCTTCACTACGTGCAGGATGACAGGGGGTGGTATGGGCAACGTCCGTCGCCCCGTCATCGAGCACCCTCAGCGTACCACCGCCGCAGCTCTGCAGCAGCATACTGAAGAGGAGTAGGGTGGCGAGGAAGCGGTGGGTTTGCTTTTGGGGTTGTAGCCGAAGAATGCTTTCGTGGGTTGACTTTGTAGGATAAGTCATAAAATGTCGTGTTTTTTTAGATGATCATCGCTTGGCGATTGTTACTCTCCCATAAGTGATAGAGAACGAATAGCGCGAAGCTAACAGCTGCACTACCGTTCACAAACCGTCGTGCTATAGTAGCGCAAGAAAACAAGGCAGTAACCATCCCTTTGTAAGGGCACTACGCTGCGTTGTGCGGCCTATTCCTTCTTTTTGTAGCGATTACGCACTACTTTCGCACAAAACACCCAAAAGATGAACTTCACTGTAGAAAGCATTCTCATTATTGGTTCCTTTTTGCTTTTTGTGAGCATCTTGGCCAGCAAAATATCGACCAAACTGGGGATTCCTACCCTCCTTATATTCTTGGCCGTAGGCATGTTGGCCGGGTCCGATGGCATCGGGGGGATTAGCTTCCATAATGCCGCCTTGGCCAAAACAGTGGGGGCCGTAACGCTTACCCTCATTCTCTTCTCCGGCGGGCTGGATACAGCCTATGACCATATTCGGCCTATTATCTGGCATGGCGTGCTCCTCTCTACGGTGGGTGTGCTGGCTACGGCCTTTAGCATTGGCTACTTCATTTACTTTATCACGGACTTTACCTTGGTAGAGAGCCTTTTGGTTGGTTCTATCATCTCTTCTACCGATGCGGCGGCGGTCTTCTCCATTTTGCGTTCCAGGAATATCCACCTCAAGCATCACCTTGCCCCAACGCTAGAGCTAGAGTCGGGCAGCAATGATGTAATGGCCTACTTCCTGATGATTTTCTTCATGGGGGTGCTGAGCAGCGGAGGGGAGCTGGAAATTTCTGCTGCCCTCCCTATGTTCTTCAAAGAGATGATTATAGGCGGCATAGCCGGATTTCTTGTTGGCAAGACCATGCTCTTTGTGGTGAACAAAGCGCAGCTCACCAACGAGGCGCTCTACCCTGGCTTAACGCTCTCAATGATCCTCTTTACTTACTCTGCCACCAACTACATCCATGGGAGTGGCTTCTTGGCCGTGTACATTGCCGCCCTGATGCTAGGCAGCCAAGACTTTTTGCACAAAAACAGTCTATTACGCTTCTATGATGGCATTACCTGGCTGATGCAAGTAGCCATGTTTATTGTGCTAGGCTTGCTGGTCTTTCCCAAACAGCTTGTTCCTATCTCTGGTGTGGGCATCCTTATCTCTTTGGTGCTCATGTTTGTAGCGCGCCCGCTAGGGGTATTTCTCTCATTGGCCTTTTTCAAGAAGGTGGGCCGATCGCAGAAGTTATTCATCTCTTGGGTGGGCCTTAGGGGGGCAGTGCCTATTGTGTTTGCTACCTATCCCATGTTGGAGGGGCTTGATAAAACCGGCAAGATATTTCACATCGTTTTCTTTATTGTCCTTACTTCTATTCTATTTCAAGGCACCTCCCTACACGCCCTGGCCAAGTGGCTTAAGCTTATTGAAACCAAGGTATCTGCCAAAAAGGCCAGGGCCATCAGCCTCTCAGAGGATGTAAAGAGTGAACTATTGGAGCTGGAAGTGCCCGAAGACGCTGAGGCTGCGGGGAAGCAAATTGTGGAGCTGGGCCTCCCCAAGAGTTCACTTATTGTGCTCATTAGCAGGGATAAAAGTTACCTAACGCCGCGTGGAGACACTGTTATTGAGGCGGGAGACAAGTTGATGGTGATGATGGACGATAAGCAGTCTATCAAGGAGACAAAAGCTTGCCTGGGGATTGGGTAGGTCGCTAAATTGGGTAGGCCGCTAAAGTAGCAGCATCTGTGTAAAAACCTTGGTGGAAACATTGCACAATAAAACCGATGTATTAGCTTTATGGCGATAGAAACGGGCAGAGATTATCTGAGTAGAAAAACCCGCAAAGGCAGCTTTCCCCACTTAACCAATACGACCATGACTGCACAAACTATTATGCCCAATAAAGTAGGTAGAGAAGTCGGTGACCTTCCTGGCGATTTGCACCTTTTTATAACTCCACAAAAGGCTCCAGCACAAGCATTCTCCCCAAAGGAACTGCTTATTAGCGAGCTCAGGGAAGCTGTAGCAGAATTAAACCTCATCAAACAGGGCAAAGGAAGAAGTAGACCCGCAGCAATGTTACTCAATGAGCTATAACGTTAGTACCCTTTCTGCTCCTTTTGACAGACAAGCCACTACTCGTCCTGCCCACGCTGCCTCTCCCGCGCTAAATCTTTCTCCTTGAGGCTGTGTCGTTTGTCGTAGAGCTTCTTTCCCTTCGCCAAAGCAATCTGTAGCTTGGCCAGCCCCCGATCATTAATAAAAAGCTTGACCGGAATAATGGTGAGCCCCTTCTCCTTTTTCTTGATCAGCTTGGCCAGCTCTTTCTTCTTCAGCAGCAATTTCCGCTCTCTTGTTTCAACATGGTTGTTAATATTCCCCTGCGCATACCCGGCAATGTGCATGCCTTTTACCCAAAGCTCTCCTCT
>CAJQOF010000061.1 GCA_905479855.1 uncultured Cytophagales bacterium | reverse complement strand
GCTAGAAAAGCTGCTTCACTTAAAGCTAGCGCTAGAAGTACAAGAAAAAGGGGGGCGGGGCGCACAAAACGGTGGAGGAAGAGGTGGTGCAAAGGGCGGTGAAAGCGCTAGTGGCGGCGGCTATTGGCACGAAGGTGGGGACGAGGATGCCGATGGCGAACAAAATGGTGATGCTACAGGTGGTGCGCATAGTAACCTAGTGCTATCCGAAGGAATGATGGGAGGCGGTGGCTTTACTAAGAAGGACTGGGCTATTGGTAAAAACGGACAGTTCTACATCAAGGGTTTAGTGTTTAAAGTGCAGATTGGTGCTTACCGAAAGCGTGATTTAAGCAATGTTTTGGAGGGAGCAAATCCCCAAGAGGCATTTGAGCAAGAAAAGGAGGAAGACATTAACAAGTACACTATTCGCCACTTCAGGGATTATTGGAAAGCGGATAAGTTCAAAAAAGAATTGCGGGCAATGGGGGTAAAAGAAACTTGGATTGTTTCCTTTAAAGATGGTGAGCGCGTACCGCTTAAGGAGGTGCTGCAAGAAGTCATCAAAAAGAAATAAGCAGCAAAATGGATAGCTAAAAACAAAAAAGCCCGCCTTTGCGCGGGCTTTTTTGTTGGAGAGGCTACAAGTATGTTTTGCCGTGCAGTGGTAAAGCCTATTTTGAGGAGACGCTGACTTCGCTCCCTGCAAAGGCAATGCCCACCTTGCGCCAGCCGTTAGCATTGTTGGCTTCGGGCAATTGGTGATATTTCTTCTCTTCTATCTGCTCGTAGGCTTCCTCGGCTAGCTGTGCCAGTTGGGTGACGTCTAAAGACCGTTTTAGCTCGAGGATAATCCCCTGCAATCCTTTTTGCCGCTCCTTCGGTAAAAGGATAATATCAGCACGCCCATCGCCTGCCTCACGATTGGAGAGAATGATATAGGTTTCGCTAAATTGGACGGCAAGTCCCACTAAAAACCCATGATAAAATTTTTCGGGCTTGGCCCCCTTTACGTCATAGTAGCTAAAGATGGTCTGCGCTATCACTTGTAGTTTTCTAGAAAAAAGTGAGACATCACCTGCAAGCAGGGCGTCGAAGGCCAGCACCATCTCGCTATCGCCTTTGCTGTTGGGTATCCATTTTTCAATAATGCGTCTAAGACCGCGACGCACTTCTTTGTTAGGTATTCTTAGTTTATATATCGGGTCATATTCGGCGGGCTCATCTCTTTCTATTGGTGTTGCATTCACATACCCTGCCATATAGAGCAATGAAATTGCTGGCGTGTCGCTGAGCGCAAGCTCACTAAAGGCCAGTGCCTTTTCTAGGCGAGATGAAATTGTTTTTCCCTGCAATAGTGTTGCTAACTGTTCATGTAAATTAGGGCCTGCTTTGGTGATGAGTGCTTTTAATTGCTTATCTCCCCCCACATTCACCCAATAGGGTTCTACTACGCCATTTTCCCCCAGGCAAGAGAGAATAGACCAGGGGTTATACAGTACAGTGCCTCCTACATGGTAGCCATTGTACCAGTCTTTAATTTTTTCTAAATCAGCTGCTATTTCCTGCTCCTTAAAGAGCTGAGTGACCTCTTCCTCTGTAAAGCCAAAGTATTTGATGTACCGAGTGTCCAGAAAGGAATAGACCTTCACGTTGCTTAGCCCAGAGAGCATATCATCTTTAGCTAACTGTAAAATGCCCGTAAGTACACACTTGTAGAGATAATCATTGTCCTTTACTGCATCTATATAGAAACCGCGCATGAGGGCGTGCATAGACTTATAGTAGGCTTCATCTCCACTGAAGTAGGCGGCATGTAACGGAACATCATACTCGTCTATGAGCAAGACAACATACTCATCGTGATAGCTTTGTAGCCAGCTGCTCAATTGGCCAATACTCATTTCTACCTCAGCTTGGGTAGCTTGCTTCTTGCGTATGCGATTGTAGAGGGCTATTTCATGTTCATCCAAAAAGTCGCCATCAAGAAGATAATCAAATTGCTTATAGCACTTGCTTATTAAACCTGTTATTTTGCCGTAGGCCTCAGAGAACGATTCGGCCTCTATGTTCTTGAAGGTAATGAAAATTGTAGGATACTTCCCTTGCTCTTTGGTATAGCATTCACCCGCTTTTTGTATTTTTAGCCCATCGAATAGCTGTGCGGTGTCTTTCTCTGTGCATGAGAAATAATAGTAGAGCATAGACTGGTTGGTAGTCTTGCCAAAACGGCGGGGGCGGGTGCACAAAATGGCTTCATCACCGCTATCTATGATGTCTTTGATGAACAGGCTCTTATCGACAAAGACGTAAGGGACTCCTGCGTCAGCTACCGTGCGCATCTTTCTGAAGTTACTAAAGTTGGGTACTTTTATCATGGGTAGTTAATTAAACCTCCTGCATATTCCTCCGAATATTGCGGATTTGGCATATCTGAGAGGTTTCTGTGCGGGTTATGAAAGAAGTCTATTGTTTAGCAATGGCAGAATTGTCCCCCTGCTTTGTGCAAAGATAGTGCTCTTTGGCGAACGGATTGGTTACAGTCCGGGCATGATTCAGCATGCCAATAGAAGGTCAATAGGGTGAGGTACATAGAAATTATCTCCGATCTCCTCGGGGGATCTTAGGACGACCGTTAACCGGGCCACGCCCACCTACAGAATCTATACCTTTACTTGAGATTCCTCGAGGTCCTGCGCAGGCTCAGGGTAAACCTCGGGATGAATATTCATGCATCTAAATGTCCTCGGTTATTTAATGGAAGTCTAAAGGACAAGGCTGTTCAGTGGTATCACCGTGATCATCATCACTGATAACGCATGACTGATCACGGATAACGCATGACTGCCGCCAGGCCCACAGAAGCATACCAAAGAGCAGCAGGGTAGCCAGAACCGATGACACTGTTCATCATACCTATCGATTATAACTTACGTTCGGCCTCCGTGGGACAGCTCAGATGTAATGCTAATCGGTTAGCCATGCAGCCCATTAAAACGTCCCCGAATAGATCACCTGCACCAAAGTTTCCCCCACCGCTCGCAATGTTTCCTTATCGATAAGCGATAAGTTGTCC
>CAJQOF010000060.1 GCA_905479855.1 uncultured Cytophagales bacterium | reverse complement strand
CAACGAGCCAGCAGCATTGTCCACTTTGGGTGGGTGTGCTTTTTGCAACAGCGCTGCCACCGCCTCGCACTGTTTGCTATAGCAATCAATTGCTTTCTCTTTCTCTTCTGCTGTTGGATTGTCATTGCTTCCTACTGCTGTACTCAAGGATAAGTATATTGGGCTGTACGGAATACCTTCTACATAACCCAGAAATGCAGAAGCCAATACTTGAAAGGTCTCCAATTCCTCTTCTAAATAAAGCAGTAGCGATTGCGTTAACGCTGCTGGAAGTCCTTCCAGGGCAAGCTGCCACTGGTTGGTGGGCAGCAGACGGACATCTCTATGATGGCAATACCTTCTTCCGGCTTTAAATCTATTGAGGAAAAAGAATGCTAGACTGTCTGGTTGATTGATGCCAGTATCGCACGCAAATGGTAGCCCCCATTCTTCACTTGCCAGTAGATCTTCTGGGCATAGCGCATTCCCTTTCAATAGCTTATTAACAAGAAGAAGCGATTTCATGTAGCGGTCGATGCTGCTGTCTGGAATGAGCGCCCCCCCAATAGCCCCCTCATTAAATTGAATCCCGCTGACTGAAAGTTCTCCTTGCATATCATCTATGCCGGCGGCATACCACTTTTTTAAAAGAGCAAGAAAAACTTCCCTCTTATTGTGTATTGCAGCCGAGATGAGTGGGGTATGCCCCTGCTGGTTATGGAGCTCCATATTGGCGTTGGCAGCAAGCAACAATTGAGCGGTTTCGGAAGAACCCTCTACAGCAGCAATGTTAAGGGGGGTGTTACCTGCATTGTCTTGGAGATCCACATTGGCATTGGCAGCGAGCAACAATTGGAGAATTTCTGGAAAATCCTCTAGAATAGCAATGTGAAGTGGGGTGCAGCCTGCATTGTCTTGGAGATTCACATTGGCGTTGATAACGAGCAATATATCAGCTACCTTGCAAGCACCATATTCAGCAGCAACATGAAGGGCGGTGCTACCTTCCTTGTCTTTCAAATCCACATTTGCGTTGGCAGCGAGCAACGCTAGAGCCGTTTTGTAACCACACTTTTCAGCAGCAGTATGAAGGGCGGTACTACCTCCCTTGCCTTGAAAATCCACATTGGCTTTGGCATGGAGCAATACTGTAGCCATTTTGCTATTATTATATATTGCAGCAGCTCTGATAAGTGGGGTGTAACCAACATGATCTATCTGATTCACATTGGCTTTGGCAGCAAGCAGTAGTTTAACCGTTTCGGGATGATAATTTAGAGCAGCGTTGCCAAGGGGGGTAAAACCAGGATTGTCTTGTACATTCACACTGGCTTTGGCATCGAGCAATAAGTTAACCATTTCGGAATGCTTATTAGTACTAGCTATGCCAAGTGGGGTATCATGACTACCGTCTTGGACATCGACATTGGCATTGGCAGCGAGCAACAATTTAGCCGTTTCGGAATCACGATGTTCAGCAGCAATACTAAGGCCGGTGCTACCTGCCTTGTTTTGGATATTCACATTGGCTTTTGCAGCGAGCAGTAGTTTAACTGTTTCGGAATGCCCCTTTGCAGCAGCTCTGATAAGTGGGGTAGATCCCCCCCACCACATTTTTTTATCCACATTGATTTTCGCAGAGAGAAGTAGTTCAACCGTTTCGGAATACCCCTTTTCAGCAGCTATGGCAAGTAAGGCAGTATCTTCCTGGTCTTGGAAATCCACATTGGCTTTGGCTAACAACAGCTTCCGTACGGTTGCTACATTGCCCGCCTTTACAGCAGTGATTAGAACAGAATAACGCTCTGCCTCGTTGTCTACTACACCACCTGGCTGGGCCAATCGCCTCTTTTTAGTGGAGGGTGCATCAATGGCCTCTTTTTTTCCTTTTCTCTTGCTTGCAGCGGCGGCGGCTCCCTCTTCTTCGGTAGTGTTAAACTCTCCTAATGGTGTGGTTTGGGGTAGTACCGCCGTAGCATTTGCGCCAGAATGCGGTGCTAGGGATCCTTGGGCTATGTTTAGAGCCTCAAGTTCTTCTTGTCGTACCCCTCCCCTTTCTTGCATACTGTGGGTTAGATTGCCGCAGCCTTGTAACAATAGGCTCGTGAGCAATAGGGCGGCCAAAAACCGGTGAGCTTGTAGGTAAGGAGCAATGTTTTCTTTATCGTTCAATAGCCTTCTTTGCATGTTGTGTACCGTTTATGGGTGAATAAAAGTGATTATTGTTGATTGGCGCTTTGTGCAAAGCATTGCATCTTATGGTCGTAGTGGGTTGACTCTTCACTGGCTGAGCAAAAGTTGCTATTCACTCTTCTCCTGAATTTCCTTTCGGTGCTTTATAGCAGCAATTTGCACAATATTCTTTTCTGGATCAATGCAATAGACAACCCGCTCATCTCCAACGCGCAACCGCGTAAAGCCCTGTAAGTTGTATCGGAGTGGTTTTCCGTAAGCCATAGGGTTGGTTTGTAGCCGCTCTTCTATGGCTTTCTTTATGCGCTGCTTAGCGGTTGTGGGGAGGTTGGGGATATCCTTTTTCACCACCGAAGCATAATATTCGATGGTGTAGCCATTAGCCCCAAGCATCTGCATGTTTTACCCTCGTTTTTCCTTCTTCACTCCGTAGCCTAGCAATGGAAGAAAGCGCCACATCTTCTCTGTGCTCTAGTGCTTCTAGCATAAGCTCCTTGACCAACCCAGCAACAGATTGGTTCGCCCCTTGGGCCATCTCTGCCAAGAAGGCAACGGTAGGTGCGCCCAAGGTAAGGTTGATACGGGGGTTTAGGGTAGGCATGATTGGCGTTTTTTTGGTTTCCGAATGGTTTTCGCTCCTTTTTTCTACACCACAACCGTAACACTTTTACATCACCTTGCCAACTCCTTACCCAATTTTTTCTTTATTTCTTTGCTAAAGGACTACAGAAAGTCGACATCCGCGCCTACTGAACACTCCATAAGCTGCTCCACAGCTTCCTTCGCCGAAAGCCCCTCAAAAAGCAGGCGGTAGATCGCCTCGGTAATAGGAGCGTGCAACTGGTAGTGGTGAATGAGGCTACGAATACTCTTGACCGTATTAACCCCCTCGGTGGTCTCCTCTGTACGCTCCATCAGTTGGTGCGACGCCTCTCCTTGTGCAAGGCGATAACCCATGGTGTAGTTGCGGCTTGCGCTACTAGCGCAGGTGGCCACCAAGTCGCCTATGCCAGCCAGACCAACAAAAGGTTGCACACTGGCGCCCATTGCCTTCCCAATATGGGCCATCTCTACTACCCCCCTACTCATCAAAAGCCCCTTGGCATTTTCGCCATACCCCAGGCCGGCCAAACACCCTGCCCCAATGGCAATAATGT
>CAJQOF010000059.1 GCA_905479855.1 uncultured Cytophagales bacterium | reverse complement strand
CTCCCTTTTTTATGCCTAATACTTGGTGGAGGGTAGCACTATCATGGCGGTAGTTCCCTACCCATTTAATCGCCCCTATGCGGTATTGTTTGCCCTCTTCCACCTTTATAAAAACAGTGAGCAGGCCATCCTCCTCTTCATCAACTCCCTCGTCTACAATGGCTGCGTCCCTAAAGCCCTGGCTCTGGTAGTAGCTAATAATGCGCTTTTTGTCTTGCTCAAATTTTTCTTCTTCAAATGCAGAAGAGAAAGGAATTACGTGCTCTGTGAAGTAGAGACCTATCTCCTCAAAATCAAGCGGTCGCCACAATATTCCTCCCTTCCAAATTGGCTGCAGCATGAGCGTACGCTTTACCATATCCTTCAGCAAGGTAAAACGAGATTTTTCGCGGATATGCTGCATTTGCCCCCTTAGAACATCACTGCCTATCTGCTCGTTGCCCTCAAACTTTACCGAACAAATCTTAAGCTTTTGGCCTTTCTCAATTTTTATCGTTACCTGAATATGATCCTCCAGTGCAGGATCTGGCAAAGAGGCCATCTCAACTACCGCGTGCAAGTACCCTTCTTCCACCAAATAATCTTCTATAATTTTTTGGCTGTTACCAATCAGCTCTTCCGTAATAATTTTCCCTTTAGCAATGGGGATTTTATCCATCAGCTTTGCCCTTTCCTTTTTCTTAACCCCTGCTATGAAGCAATCTGATAGCCTGAGACTCTCGGTAATGTTAACAGTAAGGATAATACGGTTGCCCTCAACTTTAGAAGCGTGTACGGAAACATCTTGCACCACCTTGTGCTTCCATAATCGCTGTATGGCATCCTGAATACTCGGTCCGGGAATTTCTACTGCGTCACCCGCCAGCAGGCCCAAAAGCGCTATAATCCCTTCCGAATCCAATGTCTTATTCCCCGTGACTTGAATTTCTTCAATGAGATAAATGTCGGGGGCCATCTGTTGCAACGAAATGGCCTGCTGTGGGGCTGGAGCTTGTGCCATTGCTGCCGTAGCCAATAGATAGCTTGCTATAAGCTGCACCCAAACGATAGGATAAATTCTTTTTGTCATGTTGTGTTACGTTGAGGCGCCTAATTGGCCAAACCTTCTTTCTCTACTTTGGTAATCCAAAATGGCCTCATAAAGGTGCTTTTTTTTGAAGTCGGGCCAAAGAACAGGGGTGAAAAACAACTCTGTGTAAGCCAGCTGCATCATAAGGAAATTACTCAGCCGCATCTCACCGCTCGTTCTTATAAGTAGTACCGGGTCAGGTATATCCCCGGTTGCCAAGTATTTCCTAAAAACATCATCATCAATCTCTTGCAAAGTTAAATTACCTGCTTGCACCTCTTTTACAATAGCTTTAGTTGCCGTTATTATATCCCATTTTCCGCTATAGCTAAGCGCAATGGTTAGCCGCAAGCCCTTGTTTTTTTCAGATGCCTTCATGGCTTTATGGAGGACTTTTTGGCACTTTACGGGAAGTCGCGTTAAATCGCCTATAAAAGAAAGATGCACATCTTTTGCTACCAACTCCGCCAACTCTTTGTTGATGGTAGTAACAATAAGGTTCATCAACCCTGCTACCTCTGCTTGTGGGCGCCCCCAGTTTTCTGTAGAAAAAGCCCACAGCGTCAAATAAGGAATTCCCAACGCACCACAAGCCTCCACCACCTCTCTTACGCTTTGTATAGAATTCTGATGGCCAAACACTCTGGGCTTGCCCTGCTTGGTGGCCCACCTGCCATTACCATCCATAATAATGGCAATGTGCTCAGGTAAGTTGGTAAGATCTAGTTGCTGCTTTACCTGCTGCGTTATGGCAGCACTATTGGTTGGCGTTTCTGCCCAAGCTACCATCGAGCATATAGTGCACCACATAAACAGCACGCGCACGATGTGTAAGTAACTTTTCTTCATAATACTACCTTGGGGTTGCCCCCTTTAGGGCCCCCATCTTAAAACCCAACCCAACGCAGCGGAGCTGGGCGGTTCAACTTTTGATTAAACTATATAATAAGCATGGCATCTCCGTATACAAAAAAGCGGTACTTCTCCTTCATGGCCACCTGATAGGCTTCCATCAGCAAATCGTAGCCACAAAAAGCAGATGCGGCCATAAGTGGCGCTGATTTTGGCAGATGAAAATTGGTAATCAGTGATGTACAGACCCTGAATGAGTAGGGCGGGAAGATAAATTTATTGGTCCAACCATCATCTGCCTTTAAACCACCCACCACAGACACAGAGCTCTCCATGGCTTTGATGCTTGATATTCCAACAGCACACACACGTTTTTTTTGCTTTAATGCACTACTCACTACTTCGGCCGTCTCACTGCTAACAGCAAAAAATTCAGAATCTACTTTATACTTAGGCAAGTCTTCTACATCAACAGGGTTGAGCGTCCCCAAGCCAACATGCAAAGTGACGGGGGCAATGTGGGTGCCCTGGAGCTCTAGCCGCTTCAGTAGATGCGGTGTAAAGTGTAAACCAGCACCAGGCACCACTACCGCTCCCATTTGCTTGGCGAAAACGGTTTGATAACGATTGCGGTCTTCGGCAACGAGCTTCCTTTTAATCTCTTTGGGAAGCGGGGTTAGCCCCAACTGATCAATAATTCCATAGAGTTCCTCTTTAGGGCCATCAAACAAGAACTTGAGCGTCCGCCCTCTAGAAGTGGTATTGTCCAGCACTTCGGCCACCAACTCACCATTGCCAAAGAACAGCTTATTGCCCACCCTAATTTTCCTTGCTGGCTCCACCAAGGTGTCCCACAAATTATGTTCTGCACTCAGTTCGCGCAAAAGCATCACCTCTATTTGTGCACCCGTCTTTTCCTTACTTCCGTAGAGCAGTGCAGGGAATACTTTTGTATCGTTGAGTACCAAGACGTCGTCTTCGGCCAGGTAATCGATCACGTCCTTAAATTGTTTATGCTCGATCTTCCCAGTATCTCGGTGAACGACCATTAGCCGTGACTCATCTCTATTTTCAACAGGATGAGAGGCGATAAACTTAGAAGGCAAATCAAATCTAAATGAGGATAATTTCATAGGCTAGTGCGGCTATACAGTGAGTTCCAAGTACTAAGAATTGCCTTAGAACAAGGCAAAACACGGGGTGCAAATGTAACAAAATGTACGCAACCTTTGGCATAGCAGACAACAGTATTATCACATTCCCTTCCCAAAAAGGTAGTTGGGTTTGAATAAC
The DNA here is from genome assembly GCA_905479855.1 of uncultured Cytophagales bacterium. GTDB lineage: Bacteria > Bacteroidota > Bacteroidia > Cytophagales > Amoebophilaceae > UBA8403. The sequence goes on along the minus strand of CAJQOF010000059.1, from coordinate 768 downwards.
AATGGGTATAGCCGCTACTTTTGCAAAGAAATTTCACCTATTTTAGCAGGCCCGCATTGGTGCAGAAAACAACATTCCCTTATGAAACGATTGCTGCACTTCGTACGCCACTACAGAGGATTTATTGTTTTTGTGCTGCTAGAGCTTGTAAGCTCCGTCCTTATCTTTCAACACCACTTTTATCAAACATCCACTTCCCATGCCATAGGGAGCATCCAGCACTTTGTGCAAGAATTTCAGAACTATCCATTCCTCAGAGCTGACAACTCCCGCCTGCTGCATGACAATGCGCGGCTAAAGAAAAAAATATTAGAAGGAGAAAAACCCCTAGGCCAAGGAAAAAGTTTGGCGCTGCATTGCGGTTTTACCCCGGCCACGGTTATCAATAATTCAATCGTTGGCACCAAGAATTACCTCACGCTCAACAAAGGGGCCTTAGATGGCATAGCAGCTGGCATGGGCGTCGTGGGCGCCCAAGGCATTGTAGGCAGCATCAAGGCTGTTTCCGATCACTTTGCCACGGTTACTTCTTTATTGCATACTTCTGTACAGGTCTCTGCCCAAATTGAGACATCAAAAGTTTTGGGTACGGTGCAATGGCCAGGCAGAGATCCCTTTCGCGTGGAGATGCGCTATGTGCCCAGGCACTTTCCTGTTGCGGTGGGGGACAAAGTGGTTACTTCTGGGTATAATGCTACCTTTCCCGAAGGATCTTTAATTGGTTACATCACGCAAGTAAAACTTAGCAAAGAGGCTGCTTTTTATGAC
>CAJQOF010000058.1 GCA_905479855.1 uncultured Cytophagales bacterium | reverse complement strand
CTTTTCGCCAGGGAGTTGACTTCGTTGGCGGCACTGCGCCAGTGGTTCCTGGACCGCAGCGAACTGGAGGGTGCTTTGTCTGAAGAGGCTGGCTGGCGCTATATTAACATGACGCGGGACACGACACACGAGGGGCACAAGGCAAAGTATGAGGCTTATGTGACAGAAATCTTGCCACAGATAATTCCTGCCGCCCACCACCTCAACGAAAAAGCCAAGGCTTGCCCCTACACACAATCGCTCAGCCAGGAAGTGGGGTTTGCTATTCTGCTCCGGTGCATTGAGAGTAGCCTCCAGATCTATCGTGCCGAGAACATTCCCCTATTCACCCAAATTGCGCTCAAAGCCCAAAAGTATGGAGAAGTTTCGGGAGCCATGACCATCGTGCTGCAAGGAAAAGAACACACCCTACAGCAAGCAGCCGTCCATTTAGAATCCCAAGACAGGCCGCTGCGAAAAGAAGTTTATGGCCAGATAGGCCAGCGGCGGCTGCAGGACAAGGATATGCTGGATGACCTCTATACAAGCCTCATCAAGGACCGGCACCAGATAGCGGCCAATGCAGGCTTTGCCAACTTCAGGGATTATTCTTTTGTGGCAATGAACCGCTTTGACTATACGCCTCAAGACTGCTTTACCTTCCACAAAGCTGTGGAAGAGCGGGTAGTGCCTATGCTGAACAAGCTGGCAACCGAACGGAAAGATTCACTGGCACTGGATGCGCTCAAACCTTGGGACAAGCAGGTGGATGTAGCCAATGGGGCGCCGTTGCGCCCTTTTACCAACACGGAAGCGTTGCTGAAAAAGACGATTGCTGCTTTTGACAGACTGGATCCATTCTTGGGGGATTGCTTGCGCACCATGCAAGAGATGGGCCATCTTGATCTAGAATCTAGAAAAGGGAAAGCACCGGGAGGTTACAACTATCCACTGGACGAAACTGGGGTTCCGTTCATCTTTATGAATGCTACCGCTACGCTAGGCGACATGGTCACGCTGCTGCACGAAGGGGGGCACGCTGTGCATTCCTTCTTGGTCAAAGATTTCCCCATCCATGACTTTAAGCACTGCACTTCCGAAGTTGCCGAGCTCGCCTCGATGTCTATGGAACTACTGACTATGGACCACTGGGACTTGTTCTTTGAAGATGAGGGGGATTTAAAGAGAGCAAAAAAGAAACACTTGGTGCAAATTCTTGAGACATTGGCGTGGGTAGCTATCGTAGATAAATTCCAACATTGGGTTTATGAGCATCCTGGGCATACATCTGAAGAACGCCGCGTTGCTTGGAACACACTTTTTGACACATTCTCGGACAGTATTACGGACTGGGCTGGGCAAGAACACTATAAGGACGCTCTATGGCAGAGGCAGCTTCATCTCTTTGAAGTCCCCTTCTACTACATTGAGTATGGCATTGCACAACTCGGCGCCGTGGCGGTTTGGAAGCGCTACAAGGAAAATCCGGAGCAAGGACTGCAAGCCTACCTAGCTGCACTCAAGCTGGGATATACCCAGACAATTCCACAAGTGTATCAAACCGCTGGCGTTAAATTTGACTTTGGCAGCGCTTACATCGGGGAACTCATCGGGTTCTTACAAACCGAGATCAATACGCTTGATTAAGATCGAGGTTATAGCACCTTTTATTATCATCTAATACTTACACCACTATGAACAAAGAACAGGCCGCCCTCAACTATCACCAACAAGCGCCAGCCGGCAAATTGGCTATTCGCCTTACCAAACCACTGCAGACGCTAGAAGATTTTAGTTTGGCCTACTCCCCATGGGTAGCAGTGCCTTGCAGGGCCATTGCAGAAGACCCCCAAAAAGTCTATGACTATACGGCCAAGGGAAATTTAGTGGCCATTATTTCTGATGGCAGTGCTGTGCTAGGGCTCGGCAACATTGGCCCCGAGGCAGCTAAGCCGGTGATGGAGGGCAAGGCAATGCTGCTGAAGCAGCTCGCCGATGTGGATGCCTTTGATATTGAACTAGATGCCAGTAATCCAGAAGCAATCATCCAAATTGTAAAAGCCTTAGCGCCCACCTTTGGGGGCATTAACCTGGAGGACATCAAGGCGCCTGGCTGTTTCCAAATAGAGGAGGCACTGAAAGCGCAACTGAAAATACCGATTATGCATGACGACCAGCATGGCACCGCCATTGTATCGGGAGCAGCCCTGTTAAATGCGCTGGAGATCGCCAACAAAGCGATTAGTAAGATTCAGCTAGTAGTGAACGGCGCGGGAGCAGGGGCCATTGCTTGTGCCAACCTTTATCGCGCACTCGGTGTTAAGCAAGAAAATATCGTCATGTGCGACAGTAAGGGGGTTATACGGAAAGACCGCACGGACCTCAATAAGTATAAAGCTGCCTTTGCTACAGACCGTCCGATCTATACATTGGCTGAGGCACTACAGGGCGCGGATGTTTTTCTCGGGCTTTCTGCAGCCGATCTTGTAACGGCTGCCCACCTCCTGACCATGGCTGAACGCCCCATCGTTTTTGCCTTGGCCAACCCTGACCCAGAAATTGCGTATGATGTGGCTACGGCTACGCGCCATGATCTGATTATGGCAACCGGTAGGTCTGACTATCCTAACCAGGTGAATAATGTGCTAGGATTCCCTTACATCTTTCGGGGCGCGCTGGATGTTCGCGCTACAACCATTAACGAGGAGATGAAACTGGCGGCGGTGCAGGCC
>CAJQOF010000057.1 GCA_905479855.1 uncultured Cytophagales bacterium | reverse complement strand
GTGGATGGCATCTGAAGCCAGGCCAAAGCCCATTAGCACAATATCGCACTTAAGTAGTTCTTTGAACTTTGTTACAATGGGGATGCTTCCCCCCTCTCTTATGTGTAGTGGGCTTTTCCCCCACGTTTCTTCAAAGGCTTTGCTAGCTGCCTGCAGCGCTATGGAGTGGCTATTAACAACGACGGCGTTGCTACCTGCGTCTAGCACCGTTATACTTACTTGGGCGCCTTTGGGCGCGAGCTGCGTGAAATAGTCGGTGAATTGTGCAACAATCTCGGCTGCATTTTGGCCGGGAACAAGGCGCATGGAAAGCTTGGCGTGTGCTTTTGCGGGCAATACAGTCTTTGCACCCTCTGCTGTATAGCCTCCCCAAATGCCGTTGACATCTAAAGAGGGCCTAACACCCACACGTGCTAGCGTACTGTATCCTTTTTCCCCCATCACTTCCGCTATCCCAATCTCTTGCTTGTAAGCTTCCAGGTCAAAAGGAATTTGGTCCAGTGCTTTTTGTTCTTCTGCTGTGAGCACCTCAACGCCATTATAGAAGCCAGGAATAGTAATGCGGTTGTCATCGTCCTTGAGCGCAGCAATCATCTGGCAGAGCATGTTAATGGGGTTTCCCACCGCACCGCCATAACTACCAGAATGGAGGTCTCTGTTGGGGCCGCTAACTTCCACTTCAAAATAAGTAATTCCCCTTAGGCCTGAGGTGATGGATGGGTTTTCTAGCGAGAGCAGCGAAGTATCGGAGACAAGCACCGCATCTGCCTGGAGGAATTCACAGTTTTTGGGGTCTTCTAGAAATTTAGCGATACTGTGGGACCCATTCTCTTCTTCTCCCTCTATAATAAACTTAATGTTGCAAGGCAGCTGCTCGGTGGCAAGCATAGTTTCTAGCGCCTTAATATGCATATAGACCTGCCCTTTGTCGTCCGAAGCGCCCCTCGCATAGATCTGCCCATCCTTAATCACTGGGTCAAACGGCGCTGTCTCCCAAAGTTCATAGGGATCTGCCGGCTGCACATCATAGTGGCCATAGACAAGCACAGTAGGTAAACGCTTGTCTATTATCTTCTCTGCATAGACCAAAGGGAAGCCTGCTGTCTCTACCAACCTGGCCTGGTCAGCACCTGCAGCAAGCAGCTCTTCCTTTACAAACGTGGCTGCCTTTTGGGTATCTTCGGCATGTTGCGTTGAGGTGCCTACAGAGGGAATTTTCAGAAAACTGATCAATTCGCTGAGAAACCGATCTTGGTGCGTGGCTATATAATCTTTTGTGCTGGGCATGAGGGCTGTTTTTTTAGAGAGATCATCAGAGGGATCAACCAATAAGCGCTAGGTGGTAGCGGCGGCGGCGGCGGCGGTTTTTTTTCTCCGAACAGCTGCCAGCTTTATGTAGAGGTCATGGTAGGCTTCTAGCCCTTCTTCATTGTTTTCTAGCAAGTCAAAAGTTCGGCCTTCAAAAAGCCCCTTAAAGTTGGGATCATCTAGTGCTTCTGCTCTGGCCACAAAATCTGCATGTTGGGCGCCTATTTTCACCAGTGCCCCAAAATCAGCCGACTGCAGTAGCTCCATTTTTTCTCGCCTCATACCCGGCATCCTTGCCGTTTCTATAAAATCACGCTCAAATTTGTGCGAAAAAGTATTGTTATAGAGCGTGAATATAACCGGCGCTTTCTTAAAAAAAGGATCATTGCGGTAAGCGGTCTTGAGGTACATCGGGATAAGACTGGTCATCCAACCATGGCAATGAATAACATCAGGCGTCCACTCAAGTTTTTTCACAGTTTCTAGCGCCCCTTTACAGAAGAAGACAATTCGCTCATCATTATCTTCAAAGAAGAGGTCGTTCTTGTCATGGAGAATCGCCCGTCTTTTAAAATAGTCTTCATTATCTACAAAATAGACCTGAATTTTTGCCTTGGGAACAGAAGATACCTTAATCACTAGGTTCTTTGTTTCATTGCCCACTTTAATGATGGGGCCTGATAATCGCACAACTTCGTGAAGTCTATTGGTTCTTTCATTAATTACACCGAACCTGGGTACAATTATCCTAAAATCCATTCCTTTGGCCTTTATGTGCCGCGGCAGGGCACTCACAAAGTCGGCAACAGCAGAAGTGTTAAGAAAGGGAGAAATTTCACTGGCAATGTAGAGTACTTTTATTTTCGGCATAGTAAACAGGGGTAAGCAGAGTGACGTTCACAAAATTCTCTGCTCTCAGAAAACTCTCGCAAGTTACGCATTTTCTTCTAGAAAGGGTTTTGCCCTTGATGGTTTTCGTTGTGTAGTAGGGAGATGGCGAGTTCTTTCAACTGACTTTGTGCAATAGAGGCAGGCGCTTTAGCCATAATATCACGGCCGGCATTGTTTTTAGGGAAAGCAATAAATGAACGAATGGACTCATCCCCCCCCAGCAAGGCGCACAAGCGGTCCAGCCCCAGCGCAATTCCTCCATGTGGGGGAGCCCCATAGTCTAACGCTTGCAAGAGAAAGCCAAACTGCTGCTCGGCTTCTTGGGGGCTAAAGCCCAATAGGTGCAATAACTTTTCTTGCATGGGCCGGTTGGCTATGCGGATAGATCCTCCGCCTATTTCCACACCATTAATCACCAAGTCATAAGCATTAGCATGCACCGCTTCCGGTTTTGTATCCAGCAAAGGAATCTCTTCTGGCTTGGGAGCAGTAAAAGGATGGTGGCATGCATGGTAGCGTTGCGCATCGGCGTCCCATTCTACCAGCGGAAAGTCGATGACCCAGAGTGGCGAAAATTGTGT
>CAJQOF010000056.1 GCA_905479855.1 uncultured Cytophagales bacterium | reverse complement strand
GTATAGAACCATCTACACCTGCCCCCCCCCACTACAAGCCATGCTGCACTTTAAGAACAATTGCATAAATTCGCGTGGCGCAGGTTGTGCTACACCCTTGGCCGTTTGATGGCCTAGGTGACCATCACCTTTCTTAGCACTTCTAACTCTGATTTGGTTTGTCCCTCTTGTTTAGCATCGGTTTCCTCAACGTTGGGCTAAGTGATATAATCGATATACTCATAGTCACCTTTTTGCTATACCAGGCCTACCAACGCACAGTTGGCGGCATAGCCCTTAAGGTTTTCTTGGGGGGGTTATTGCTCTTTTTGACGCACCTTGTGGTAGAAGCGGCCGGCATGGAGCTTTTGGCCGCCATTACAGCCCAATTGATAGAGGTAGGGGGGCTGCTGATTATTATTCTTTTTCAGCAAGAGATTAAGCGGTTTCTTTTGGGGGTCTTTGGCGCTACAACATTGCCTGGCAGTAAGCTGCTCACGCACATCCTTGGCAGGAGAAAGGCCAAAAAGGCGGAGATAGACATCACCCCTATTGTGGAAGCAATTCAGGCGCTTGCTGGGAGTAATACAGGCGCACTGATTGTTTTCTTCAACGAAAATAATTTTGGGTACTACCAAGAGTCTGGAGAAACAATTAATGCAACGATCTCGAAGCGGCTCCTTATGGCCATCTTTAGCAAGGAAAGTCCCTTGCATGACGGCGCTGTTATTATTCATAACAATAAGATTGTGGTGGCTAGAGGGATTCTTCCGGTAACAGATCGGCAAGATGTGCCTGCACATTTGGGCCTAAGACATCGCGCTGCTGTGGGCATGACGGAGGAAACAGATACACTGGTCTTGGTAGTGTCCGAAGAAACTGGCCAAATTTCAGCGGCCAGGAATGGTAAGTTAGAGACGAATATTTCTAGCCAAGAAACAAGAGCGATAATTAATGAGTATTTAGAAAAAAAACAGGGACCTAGCGCCTGTAATCATTGAAAGGGGTATAGCAAAAAAACAGCAAGCGCGGTATAGCATAACGGCTTGCTTGGCTGCTTTTTCCTCGCCAAAAAAATCTAACCATGAGAAAAATACAGTTCAGGCAGGCCCTGGGAGAGGCTATGACCGAAGAAATGCGGAGAGATAGCAACGTCTTCTTAATGGGAGAAGAAGTAGCCGAATACAACGGCGCCTATAAAGTCAGCCAAGGCATGCTTGCCGAATTTGGCGCCGATAGGGTAGTGGATACCCCTATCTCTGAACTCGGCTTTTCCGGATTGGGCATTGGTGCGGCCATGAATGGACTGCGGCCCATTATTGAGCTGATGACCTTCAACTTTTCGTTGGTGGCCATTGACCAAATCGTGAATTCTGCTGCCAAGATGATGTCGATGTCTGGCGGGCAATTTCCGGTACCTATTGTGTTTCGTGGGCCTACTGGCAATGCAGGGATGCTTAGCTCTCAGCACTCTCAGAGTTTTGAGAATTGGTACGCCAACTGCCCTGGCCTCAAGGTAGTGATCCCTTCCAACCCCTATGATGCCAAAGGCCTGCTTAAAGCAGCTATCCGGGACAACGATCCGGTGATCTTTATGGAGTCTGAGTTAATGTATGCCGATGTGGGGGAGGTACCAGAAGATGAATATCTACTGCCCATTGGTCAAGCAGAAGTCGTGCAAGAAGGCAAGGACGTCACCCTGGTCTCCTTTGGAAAAATGATGAAGATCGCCTGGGAAGCCACGGAGGTTATGCGAGAACAAGGGATAATAGTGGAGTTGATTGACATGCGGACAGTGCGTCCTTTGGACACGGCTACCATTATAAAATCTGTGCAAAAGACGAACCGGCTGGTTATTGTTGAAGAAGCCTGGCCATTGGGCTCTATTGCTTCAGAAATTTCTTATCAGGTACAAAGGCATGCCTTTGACTACCTGGATGCACCCATTCAGAAGATCAATAGCGAAGACGTACCCCTGCCCTACGCCCCTACACTTATCCAGGAAGTTTTGCCCAATGTTGAGAAGACGGTTCGCGCATTGAATGCGGTGTTGTACCGCTGAGCGTAGCAACTAGCCAATCAGATCAGGCCCTTCCGTTTCAGGATAGTTTTCAAGAACTTGACTTCGTGTGTGCTGTTAAAGATGCTGTGGGGCAGGTAAATCAGGTGGACCCTGGAAATTACCAATAAGAAATAGTCTTTGCCCATCTTCACGCGCTTTACCTGCTTCCATAGAATAGGCATTCCCTGTTTGCTGTTTATTTGCAACAAGATTTGTTGGCTAGAAATTTCGTACCGTATCCTATCAAAAAGCAGTTGATTTTCCTCCAGATAAGTGACGCCATAGAATTGAATGGCCCAAAACAAGCAGTAGAGGAGAAAGGCGATGGTGGCCCCTACTACAAACCAAATGGTTTTGATAAAAAAAGTGCCGCTCATAATGGCCAGGGCAATGAGAAAAACCCACCATTGCTCGCGAAGAATGTTCTTGAGGCCCAATTGTATGTAAGTATTGACAGGAAATTTATAGCGTTTGGTCTTAACAATCATAATATGCTTGGTGTAATGAATAAGTGAAAACTTCAGGAAGCGGCCCGAAAAATAGACCGCTTCCCCAAAAGCACTAAGCTACTTGATTTCTTGCATCATTGAAACACAATAGTACAATAGCGCTTAAAAAAAAGGACGTAGCGTGGTGCTTCTTCTCTCCTTTTTTTGCTAGGAAAGCATTGCCAGCGGCCCCAAAAGTTTGATAAACCGGGTAGATTTCTTAACGATGGAGGTCTTATGGGGGCGAATTGACAACTAATTTCTAAAGTATACCATAAACGCCATTATCCATGACTAATTCTGCAAAAGAAATACGCATTCAATACCGCTATTCACCAAAAAAATGGCAGCGGTTTTTTTCCATCTTGCTACTCTCTAGCCTGCTGCTGCAGAGTTGTGGGGCTGGTGGCAGTGCAATCTTATCGATGGATGATGAAAAAATAGCGGTGCACCCCTCTATGGGTGCGGCATCTTGCGGTAGTATACCCACTGGCAACCCTTCCGTTGTAGGTGACGCAGCACTACCACCAACACCAGCTTGTATGGCGGAAAGTAGTATGCATGCTGTAAATATTCCCTCACAGACGGCAGGGGCTATAATCCCACTAAAAGTAGGTGCGGAAAATAAAGTGGAGCGCAACAAAAAGGCTAAC
>CAJQOF010000055.1 GCA_905479855.1 uncultured Cytophagales bacterium | reverse complement strand
TATTGTGCCCATCCTGAGTAGCAAGAGCGCCTACTTCTGCTGCTTTCTCTACCAGAAATTTAAGCATATGCTCGCTAGTGCCAGACAAATCCTTGGCGAGATCGTGCAATAGTGTTCCATCTACCATATTAGGCGACTTTTCAAGTACTAACGCTGGGACTTTTTCTAGCATTGCGAATTGTACGTTCGGTAATAAATCCTTCCAACGGTCGTAGAATAAAAGTGGTTTTCTTTGCCCCGCAAAGGCTTCTTTGGGTAGCGCTTTTATCATGATAACCTTATTGGCTGCGGATATGTCATAAGCATCTAGTGTCATTGTAAGTGGCGTCTCTTCAAATTCGTTCTTTTCTCTTAATGCTGTCAGTGGCGTCTTTTTTACTATTGCAGTGATTATGGCATCGGACTCACCTGGGGCGAGTATTTTTTTATTACATAATGCTGTGTACATCGGTATATGGCCATTCTTATCTTTTTTCGTGAATGCATCCGGGGGGGCATTTTTTATGATTGCCGTGAGATCATTTTTCTTTAACTGTATACTAGGGCCTGTTTGCCCTTCCATAAATGCGGTATGCAATAATGTACGTCCATCATTATCTTTTGTTGAAAAAGCCTCTTTTGATGCCTGTTTTAGCATTGCCTTTGTTATTCCAATGGGAATCGCTATTCTCTTTCGTATAGTCTTTATCAAGTGGGATAATGGTGTATCACCATTTTGGTTCTGTACCGTAAAGGCATCCGCTGGCGCGTTCTCTATGATTGCTGTTACTGTTTTGGTAGCCATGTGTTTGCGCGGTATTCCGTGTAATGGCGTATTGCCAAGGTTATCCTGAATACATCCTTGGAGCCACTTTTTGCTAATATCTCTACTATTTCATGGTGGCGGTCATCCTCTTTACAAGTCATCGCCATACGGTTTAGTGGTGTAGCGCCATCTTCGTCTGGAATTTTCAATGCCTCCTTCCCCGCAACGTTGATGAGAGCACGGAGTGCTGGTGTGTAGTTACTCGACGGTGCTAACATATGCAATGGCGTTTCTCCTCTATAACTGCTCTTCTGCGTAAGATTTGCCCCTGCTGCTTTTAAGGACTTAAGGCGAGATTCAGTTAAAAAATCAGGGGCATAATTTGCCAAGTAATGCAGGAAAGAACCGGGGTGGCCCTTATCCTCATTCAGCTTTGTAGGATCTTTTTTTACGCTGTTAAAAACAGCCTTAAAAGCTGGATATTTTTCCAGGTGAGCACTAAATGAGCCAGCTTTTCCTTCGTTTTCAGCATACATCTCTTCCAGGAGCGTAACAAGAATCTCTTTGGGGGCTTTCTTATCCTTTTTGGGTAGTGGTGTTTGTTGGTCAGGTTTTGCTGTTGTTGTAGGTCCAGTATTCTCTCCGCTCCCAGTTATTGGGGGATTTTTGCAACCTTCGGAGCCTAGTAGTAGGCTTAGTAGGAACAAGGTCCACAAGAAGGTTTTTTTTGTGTTATTAGGCATATGTAGTACTATTTATCAGATTTGTTTAAAAATGACAGCGCACCCGAAGAGCCACACGGGGAATTTTCTAAAACTGGAGCTGGAGAGAGCACAGACACCAGACCCACGGAAGGTGTGATGTAACAGCGTGTTACTACTGACTCCTTTACTTGGCTTTAATGGCTTCTCTCAAGCGTAGGATAACTTTTTCTTTGTTTGGCCCTTCAATCGCCTTTTCTTGTACAACCTTCAGTGGTGTATCAGTCTCACCATTGGCCTCTTTTCCTTTGTTTGGATCTGCTCCTGCAGCTAACAGTAGCTCCAGAATTTCATAAGCATTTTCTACGCTATTATCGTACCCTGTGGGCGTGTACGTTGCCACTATAGAAGCCATGTGCAATGGCGTCCAACTAGCGTTGTACTCTTCAAGTTTCGCGCCTTTCCCTATGAGTAGTTTAACAAGATCAATAGGGCCATACTGTGCAGCATGGTGCATGAGTGTTCGGTTATGTATGCTCTCTTTTTGGTTGATATCTGCCCCTTTGTTGATAAGTATATTCATAATCTCAAGCGCTTTGCTACCCATTAAATGCGGTTGCGTATAGGTTGAGCATGCCCATAATGCAGGCCATGGTGGTGTTATTAACGCATCATTCGCCTGCATGCTGCCATCTTCTATCTTACGCAGGGCATCTTGTAGTGGCTTATCGTGCTTACCACAAGCATCAATCAATTCATCTGACAATACCGTTGACTTGTCCGCTAAGATCTCCTCAATTGTTTTGGGTTCCTCAATTGTTTTGGGTTCTTGGTCTGTGATAGGGGAAGAAGGGGGTTCAGGCTCTGTAGCGGGAGGAGAGGCGCAATTACTGCCTAATAGAGCGGCAATAAGCAAGCAGGTTACACGCATATTTCTTGCGGTGGGTTGTACTAAAAAAACGGTAGTGGGCTCAGGTATAAGTGTTGGGAGTTATTGAGATTGCGCGTTACTTCAGGTTTTTATCCAAGTCTGCTGAAAGTTTGTCGCACTTTAGAAACTGTCCATTATCTCCCCAATGCGAAGATTTTTACAAAAAACCATATGAATATCGGCTAATTTGGGCGATAAATTCAGTGACTACTGGCTGTTTCTACCTGACACATGGGACTATGGACAACTTCTTACACTGAC
>CAJQOF010000054.1 GCA_905479855.1 uncultured Cytophagales bacterium | reverse complement strand
CGCCATTGCGGATGCCTCTGGGAGCTTGGCCATTTCTTGGAAGCTGGAAGCCAACCTCAACCAACTGCTGCAGGGGGAGAGCGGCAAGGAGCATATGTTCCTCTCTGGCACACTGCAGGCGAAAAAAGTTCAGTTTCGCATGGCCAACGCGCAACTTTTATGCAAGGACCTGGTAGGTGATTTGGTCTTTCAGGATAATGCCCTGGTGGTCAAGAAACTATCGGGGACGCTGGGGCCAGGGGACTTTTCGCTCAGTGGGCATGTGGAGAATTTATTGCCTGCCCTACTTTCTGATAGGCAGGTACTCTATGCCAACGGCAAGCTTTATGCAGACTATGTGGACTTGGATGCACTGCTCGGTGGCGAGCAAGAGGCTGCAGGGAAGAGCGGCACCAAGGCGACTGCACCCTTTACTATTCCCCCTCGCTTGGTGTTGGGGTTGGATTGTGACATTCAACAACTGCATTGTCGGCGCTTTCAGGCGAAGAATGTCCGCGGAAGGGTGAAGGTGAAAGCACAAAAGCTGGTGGCCGAGAAGTTGCAGTTAAGTTTTGCTGGCGGTAAGGCCACAATAGCAGGTGTGCTAGACGCAAGCAACGCGCATCTTACGATCCAAACAAGCGCCCAACTGCAAGCCGTTCAGCTGCCCAAGTTGTTTTATGCGTTCGAAAACTTTCACCAGACCTTTCTGATGGAGCGGCACTTGCGCGGCGAGGTGTTTTCAGACTTCAGCCTGACGATGCAGGCGGATAGGCAGTGGCGTATCAACTGGGATTCTTTTCTGGCTGAAATTGATGTTCAGCTGCATAACGGTGTGCTCCATAATTTTGAGCCTCTCCAAAAGCTTGCTAAGTATGTGGCTGAGGAGAAGCTTGCTGACTTGCGCTTCTCGGAACTTAAGAATCATATCACGATCAAGAAGAGGACCATCCATCTCCCGCCTATGGAGGTGCACTCCAGCTTAACGCGCATTCAAGTGGCTGGCACGCACACTTTTGATGGAAAAATAGACTATCACCTCACAGTGCCACTTGCCGACTTCCGCGAGGAAGAAGAGGGGGGCCTCCCGGAGGCGGTAACAGCCAATGCACTAGCGGGCATCAACTTATTTTTGAAGCTTAGTGGGGATACGCAAAACTATACCATCAGCTATGATGCCGGGGCGCTTAAGGAGCGCCTAAAAAAGGGGCTGAAGGAGCAGGGTAAAGCACTGATGGACATTATCACCGGAGAATATGAGGAGCAGCAGCAGAAGCCCCAAGCGCTAGAAAAAGATGACTATTTTGCGTTTGATTAGCCCTATTAGGATGCATTCCTAATCGCTACTTGCTGCGCCAGGGAAGTGGCTATTCCGCTCAATACCCCGTTGCATTCTTGTAAGACCGCTGGCGCTCCCTGGTCCCCTCCTTCGCGTATGGCCTGCAGTAATGGTATCTGGCCTAAGAAAGGCACGTGATGTTTGGCTGCCAATGCACGCCCCCCGTTTTCACCAAAGAGAAAGTACTTGCTCCCGGGAATTTCTGGCGGCGAAAAGTAGGCCATGTTCTCTACTAGGCCGAGCACAGCCACATCGATGCCAGCCTTTTGGAACATGGCGAGCCCCTTGGTGGCATCAATAAGGGCGATTTTCTGGGGGGTAGTCACGATTACTGCCCCCGTTACCGGCACTGCCTGCACCAGCGTGAGGTGGATATCGCTTGTGCCGGGCGGCAAATCGACGAGGAGGTAGTCCAAATCCCCCCAAGCAGCATCCCCTAACAATTGCCGAAGCGCTTTACTGGCCATTGGGCCCCTCCAAATCATCGCATCATCTGGCGGGGCCAGCAGCCCAATGGAGAGCAGCTGAATGCCATGCTTCTCTAGGGGGACCAGGTAGTTTTTACCAGCCTGCTGTATCACTTGGGGTTTTTCCCCTTCGCACCCCAGCATAGTAGGGATAGAAGGGCCAAAGATATCTGCATCTAGCAGCCCTACCTTGGCCCCGTGCTGCGCCAGAGAGATGGCCACATTCACCGCCACGGTAGATTTTCCAACGCCTCCTTTGCCTGAGGCAATGGCAATAATGTTCTTCACCTGCGGCAATATAGGGTCATGCGCCTTAGCAGTGGTTACTTGTGCATCCAACTGAATAGTGACTTGCAGGTCGGTGGCTACTTGCGCATGAATAGCGGCTATGCAGCCTTTCTTAAGCATTTCCTGGAGCGGGCAAGCGGGGGTGGTGAGCACCAGCCTAAAATGGACTTGCTTTTCGTTGACAGCCAGGTCTTGAATCATGCCTAGTGAGACGAGGTCTTGCTTTAGATCAGGGTCTTCTACCGTGCGCAGCGCATTGCTTATCTTGTCTTTGAGAGAGGTCATGGTGGTAGGTGTCGGCGGATGTGGGTTCTATAACGCACATGCCGCAGCTATTTTTTAAGAAAATTTATGCACCCAAGGTGGGCATATTTAAGTTGTTGGCTGAACTGCAAGTGGAGAAAGCAGAAGCATCGCTAAAAGGGGGCTTCTATCCATCGACTTTTCGAGCAATCTGAGTCTAGGTGGCAATACCTAAGCTGTGGCGCTGGCCATGCAAGACAGCGCTATTACACTTTGCCTGATGAATGAATCGCTATCCTCTTATGTGAAACCCTCATCAACAACGCCTTCCCCAGGCCAGCATTAGTGCCTTCAAATTAGTGCAAAAATGGCTGCTATATCACAATGTGAAGGATGTCGGTCATGGGCTGTTAGGTATTCTTAAGGCTTTTTGTCGCCCCTAAAGTGTAGTATCCTCTGCCTCATCAGCTTCCTCCAAATACTCCGGCGGTATAGCTTCCCGGTCCAATTCAAACCAAATACCGTATGCTATTTCTCTA
>CAJQOF010000053.1 GCA_905479855.1 uncultured Cytophagales bacterium | reverse complement strand
GCAACTGGGAGGAGGGGGGGGGCACCACAAGATAATCGATACAAAGACCGACATGAGCACCCAACATCCTACAGCAGCGCCACAACAGCCCTGGACCAAGGCAGAGAAACCATTGCGAGAGGGGCTATTCGGCACATTGCTGGCTCGCTGGTACCAAGTACATAAACGGGATTTGCCGTGGAGAAAAACAAGTGATCCTTATAAAATATGGCTTTCGGAAATTATTCTGCAGCAAACCAGAATAGCCCAAGGGTTACCTTATTATGAGCGATTTATTGAAAAGTACCCCACTATTCAGGACTTGGCGCATGCCAGTGAAGAGGAGGTTCTTCGGCTATGGCAGGGGCTGGGGTACTACACGAGAGCCAGAAACTTGCATGCCTGTGCACGTACGGTGACGGAAGAACTAGATGGCAAATTTCCCGCCACGTACAATACACTACTGCAGCTAAAAGGAGTGGGGAAGTACACAGCCGGGGCCATCGCTTCTATCGCATTCAAAGAGGTAGTGGCTGTCGTAGATGGTAATGTGTATCGCGTTTTAGCCAGAGTGTTTGGGGTAGCAGAGGATATAAGCTCCACGCAAGGGGTTAAGGCCTTTGATGCCTTGGCAAAATCATTGGTGCCACAGCAAGAGAGTGGTATGTATAGCCAGGCCATTATGGAGTTTGGCGCTATGCATTGCACACCAGCCAATCCTAAATGTGCATCATGCATTTTCCAAGATCATTGTGTAGCATTCCGTACAAAGAGACAAGGAGCGCTACCGGTAAAGAGCAAGAAAATAAGGGTCAAAAAGAGATTTCTCAACTACCTAGTTTTAGCATACGCAGGTAAAATCTATATGAAGCGGAGAGAAAAAGGTGATATATGGAAAGGGCTATATGACTTTTACTTGGTAGAAAGCAATGAGCCCCGCGGCCTAAATCAACTAGAAGATGCATTGGCAGCGTTATTACAACGGCACAAGCTCTTGCCAACGGGCAAATCTGCTATGCACAAACATCTACTAACACACCAGCAGCTACATGTGCACTTTTTCCATGTGCAAGTCACTGCTCAGTTTATTCAGGAGGCAGTACCTTTGCTAGAGCAGGCAGGTATCAGCGCTTTTACAATAAAGCGGACCATGGAACTCCCCAAGCCCATTTTAGTCGCCAACTTTTTACGAGAGAAATTTTATGTATAGCTTGCGCGCCATTTTAATCTGATAACCCTATAAATCTAAACAGTATATGTTAGGAATAAACAAGGTTATATTACTCGGCAACCTGGGCAAAGACCCAGAAGTAAGGTATCTGGAAAATGAGAGAGTACGTGCTTCTTTTCCGCTTGCCACCAACGAAGCTTCCCGAAATAAAGAGGGAGAAAAAATAA
Organism: uncultured Cytophagales bacterium; assembly: GCA_905479855.1. Classification (GTDB taxonomy): domain Bacteria; phylum Bacteroidota; class Bacteroidia; order Cytophagales; family Amoebophilaceae; genus UBA8403. Next base: position 1,869 of record CAJQOF010000053.1, on the reverse strand, counting down.
TCAGCACAGAATGGCACAACATAGTGCTGTGGACGCCGCTTGCCAAGATTGCTGAAAAACACCTTAAAAAGGGGAGTCAGATTTACATTGAGGGGAAGATAACGTCTCGCTCCTATACAGACAAAGAGGGGCAGATAAAATACGCTACGGAGATAGTGGGGCAAAATGTGCTTTTTTTAGGAGAAAAAAAGGGGGATAAAAGCGGAGAAAAAAATTCCCCAAGTAGCGTCTCTGTTGGCACAGAAGCAGAGAAAACCCCAGGTCTATCGCTACTTTAGTTGACAGTGAGTTAATCATAAGTGCTAAGCTTAATTACCTATGAGAATTGCCAACCCAATTTATGATGTTGTCTTCAAGTATTTGATGGAGGATGCTGAAAGTGCCAAGCTGCTTTTAAGCGAAATCTTACAGGAAGAGATTGTGGAGCTAGCCGTTCTCCCACAAGAGACCACCTTCCAGATAGACGAAAATGAATTTACGAAACTACCAAAGTCCGTTCAAGAAGAGCTTAATAAGGATGGGAAACTTAATGTTTATTTGCAACGGATGGACTTCACCGCCAACATTAAGACCCCATCAGGGAAGCTGAAAAAAGTCATTATAGAAGTACAAAAAGCAAGATATTGGGCACAAATACAACGTTTTCGCCGTTACTTGGGCAATGCCTATTTGCGCCAAGATGCAGATGGTGAACACCGCCCAATTATTGCCATTTATTTCTTAGGAGACACGCTAAAATCTATCAAAACACCGGTTATAAGGGTAAAGAACCGACTTGTTGATGCATTCCTTGGCACAGAAGTGCAGCTGCCCAAAGAAAAAGAGGAAGAGTTTATTGACCTCTTGATGCACGAAGGCGTTATTGTCCAGATTCCCTATTTGGAAAATAACCATAGGTGCAAGTTGGAGGAATTTCTGAGTGTATTTGAACAAAAAAGGGTCTTGCAAGAGGACAAGCGTTTCTTAGAGTTCGATACAGAAGCATACCCAGAGCAGTTCCGTGCTGTGCTACGCCGTTTAGCACATGCTGTCTGTGATACGCAAGTACAAAGGAATATGACCTTGGAAGATGAAGTGCAGGGCGTCTTTGCTACACTGGACAAAAAGCTTGAGGAAAATTACCAGGCATTAGCGGAGAAAGATCAGGCATTAGAAGAGAAGGATCGGGCATTAGAGAAAAAAGACAAAATGATTATCAATTGCGTCTTAGCGGTTCATTGTTCGGGAGAGAGTGTAGAGCAAATAATGGAAAAAACAGGGCTTTCGCACGACGAAATTCAGGAAATCATCAAACAAGAGATATAGCGCATGACAGAAAATCCTATAAACATGGACAACGACTCGCCCCTTGACGGCAATTATTTGGGGACCATCTCCGCTGATTTTGTTAAAGTTGCGGACAGGCTCAATGAAGCATCTTACACCATCAGAAAAAAGGAAAGATGTTTGCATCCCATCTTTATCATGAGCAAGCAAGAAAAGCTCCCTTCCTTTCCGATTTTGATAGAAAAAGGAGAAGTGGGCAACCAATGGTGCTACCATGTGGCGTATGCAGATGCATTCATCGAGTGCGGGCTGATCGCTGGGGATAAGGCTGAGGACTTTAAAAGCACGTACAAGGATCCGGATAAGTTTTGTTGCCTCTTTGTGATGGACGAAACCTTTATAAAGTTTGTGTATATGCCTTATCCGGAGGAAGAAAGTTAGTGGTAGTGGCCCAAGCGCAAGTTATGTGCGCTTTTTTTAGCCTTTTAGTAAACCCAATATTGCGTTTGGCGCTGCTTTTTGATCAACAACCTCCTCTTTTTAAGTCTAAGGAAATCACTACTTACAAGAGCGGCACTGCCAGATTTAGTTATTAGTTATCAA
>CAJQOF010000052.1 GCA_905479855.1 uncultured Cytophagales bacterium | reverse complement strand
CTCTTTGGCACTTCAGCTACGCTTGCGACTCTTTGCTAACCACACTTTACCATGGATCCAATTTGGGCCCTGAAGTTCCTGCGGCTACATGCTTGTTGCCGCTACCTAGGGTGCGCAAGAGGCGGCCTTCCCCATCGTGGAGGTCGATGGAGAAGTTGAGGCTGGCGGCAAGGTCCGTAGTCTGATGGATAAGGAAAGCGGGGGCTAGTTTGCAGAAAAGGAAGTATCCACTTACATTTATGCGTGCGGTGTATTCAGTTCTTATGGTCTTACAATAGAGTTCTTTCATCGCCACTACAGAAACCTCTAGAACATACCAAAATCGCAATATTCGAAGGGATATTCAGAAGGCTTATTGTTTGTAAACCCCAAAACCAATCTATGACCAACTTTATAAAATCCACTCAACTGAGAATTGCCACTATTGCAATACTAATATGCGGTTTTACGCATGCAGCAAAAGCACTTGAGGATAAAGAAAATTTAAAAGGCAACAGCTATTTCCTAAATAACTTCCGATGCACGGCTGATATATCTGTGGTAACACGTTCTTTTTTGTTGAAGAAAGATCTTGGTGTACAGGGTGGGGTTGGTTTTGGTTACTACCTCTTGAAGTTTAAGCACACCCAATTGGGGGTCTGGAGGAATACTCTTCAAACAGTTACTGTTGATGCAGGGGATGGCTTTATATCGCTAGAAGCTGGGATTAGATTCCCGGAAAATCAAATATTAGAAGATAAGGGGCCATTTACAATCAGAGAGAAGTCGCTACGTTTTCCCATCAGTGTGCAGTTGGCTTTTCCTGACTTTTTTGCTGGTGGTAACTATACCTTCTTCTTATTTGAGTATAATCCTAGATATCTATTATCGGCTGAGTATTACCCTACAAGCAGTGGCTACGATCTTGCTCCTGGCTTCCAATTCCCTATTCCTGATTTAAAAAAGTGCTGTGCCTTGAATTCTTTTTCGCACAGCTTCGCTTTTGGGGCAGGGTTTCTGTTCCCGTTTGGCATGTATCTCAGTACTACTCTAGATATCCCTATAATAGATCCTAATGTTGCAACCTATCTCAATGCGGCACTGATTAATAAACCTCGAAGAGGCTTGAGTTATATTGAGCAGACTAAAGGTTTTTGCTGGGATATACGGCTAGGGGTAGATATTCTAATGCTTATCAAGAAGTGTCAAGGCAACGAAACGGAGAGGAAGCGTACCCATATCTTCAACTAGAGATCATAAGAATATTATGCCCCGCGGGCTTTCTGGGCCGCTAACACAGCTATCTAAGAAGTGCTTGTATTCTCTCCTTGGTAATACTGCTCATTTCTTCTGCCTCTTCTAACAAATCTAGCGCTGTTTTTTCATCCTCATTCCTAATGTCCTTGTGTGCCCCTTTTTCTAATAGAGAACGAATTACTGGTATACGCCCCCAATATGCAGCATAGTGCAAGGCAGTATCCCCACAATTGGTTTGTGCATTTACATCAGCGCCATATTCTATTAGCAAAAGTGCTGCCGCTTCATGATTTTTCAATATTGCTATGTGCAGGGGGGGTAACCCCCATTTTGTACTTTGTGCCCCTAGCTTTAATGCAAAAGGGCTTTCTCCCTTCTCTATGCAAAAGTCACCGTGGTGAACTGTTAAACCCCAACTAGCGTTAGATATCTCGTTCACATTTGCTCCATTTTCGATGAGCAATAGGGCCATTTTTTCAAGACTATCTTCGGCAAGTGCTTCATGCAAAGGAGTCCAGCCTATGTCATTCCCTGTATCAATCCATAGCCCTTTCTTTAGCAGTGCTAGCACAGTTTTCTCCGCTCTTTTCCACGTAGCATAGTGCAAAAGAGACTTTAATGAGTATGTATTTCGTGCATAAATGTCATTGATGTGCGATAGTAAAATTAATGAGACTGCCTCGTGACTTCCTTCATGATTGCTACGTATCGAGAGTTCAAGCAAAGACTGATCTATCATTGGTTTGACACATACATCAGCTCCTTTTTCTATGAGAGCTGTAACAACTGATTCCAATCCTTTCTCTGTTGCTTGGCACAAAAGGTTCCAGCCCCCGTTTTCTTTGGTACCTACATTGGCCCCTTGTGCTATCAATAGCAGAGCTGCTGCTTGGTGCTTTTTGTCTATTGCCTCAACTAAAGGAGTATTCCCATTATGAGATTTTATATTCAGATCAAATCCTTTGTTCAAAAGCATCTTTACAAGGTTTTCGTTCCCTCCCATAGCTGCGTAGTGCATACATGAATACCCGCTATTGCTTTTGGCGTTTATGTCAGCGCCATATTGCAAGAGCATTGCGGCAATTTCCGCGTGCCCCTTGCAGAAGGCATTATGCAAAGGAGTAAGCCCGTTCTCGTCTTTGACATTTGTTGCTACCCCCTTTTGCAAGAGTGCATGTACCAAGTCTTTTTTTCCACCCTTTGCGGCTTTGTGAAGCACTGTAGTGCCTTCTGGGCCTTTTTGGTCTATTCTAGCACCATGCGCAAGAAGTGCCAAGGCAACTTCTTCGTACCCCAGCCATGATACAGTATGCAGAAGAGGAGAACCGCTGGGTGATATTCCATCTACATTGGCCCCATGTTCTATCAACATTAAGAAACGCGCAGTGCCATCGCTGTCAATATAATCAATAGGGGCCTTTCCATATTTATTTTTCTCGTTGACCTTTGCACCGTGCTCAAGAAGTGTTAAGATGGCTTCTGTGCCTCCTTTTTGCCCCTTTCCGTAGCTACCAAATCCTGCTGCATAGTGGAGGGGAGTGCTTTTTTCGTAATTCTTTGCGTTTACCTTTAGCCCTTTTTCCAAGAGCATTGTAATCAATGTTTTATTATTTCCCGCTGCAGCGTGGTGTAGTGCTGTATTGCCTTTCTCGTCTCTTCGTTTCACTTTCGCCCCGTGGGCAATAAGCATTCTTGCAACTCCTTCATGTCCACTTCTTAGCGCTATATGTAAAGGCGTTAAGGCATCATAGGTGGTAGTATTCACCGTGGCACCATGCTCAAGAAGAATCGCCGTTACGGCTTCACTCCCCCCCTCAGCAGCAGCATGGAGCGTTGTGTACTTACCGCACCCTACACCATTGATATCTGCGCCATTTTTTATTAGCGTTAGCGCGACTTCTTCGTGGCTATTTTTTAGGGCCTCATGTAAGGGGAGCGTTAAAAAAACAGCTTCTGCATCGACATCTGCATTATACTGCAGTAGTAATATCACTAATGCATGATGGCCATGCGCCGCAGCAAAGTGTAAAGGAGTAAGGCCTTTGCGATCCTTTTTATTGACATCCCCCCCAAGCATAATAAGCGCCTCTGCAATTTCTTTGTAGCCAAGCGTTGCAGCAATGTGCAGCGCAGTTCTTCCATACCCTCCCAACTTTACATCCCCAATTTTCATGTTAACAGCATACTTACCTCGCTGGTCAATTTCTGTGAGCAGATCTTTTAGTATAGCTCCAGCAGGATCGGCGGTATTGATAGAGTCAATGAGTTTTTTTGTTAGTATCTTCTGAATGGCCAACGAGGGGGGGGCTTTGTCATGGGTATTTTGGGCCTGGGTAGGCGTGTAGAAAAAGAAGGATAAAAAAAGTGCAAAGAGGGGGATTTTGTTGATATGTTTCATTGTAGTATTGTTTGTAAGATGCGAATATAGGGAAGGTACTATCTTATAACTTACTTTCCGCACTTCCCGTTCAGTTCTGGGGTATTTTTATTGATGCTCAATAAAAATCAGTGCGGGAATTACCTATTTGATGTTATCTTTCATCAAGTTTTCATGATGTAAACATTAAGAAGTTAGTAGAATGCCATAAATCTCGCGAAAGTAATCAGATAGGGACATACCTCTTCTTCAGTCAATTTCGAAAGATGACTCGATGTAGAGCGGATCGCATATACACAGTGTTTTGCTTCATTTTGTTAGCCTGTATTATAATAAATAGCATGGGCTCTTGGACCAAAGTAACCTATAATTTGATGTAAAACTTCGTTTAGATTGATCACTACAGTACTTTCTTGGCCTTTATCGCAAATCATCAGAAGTTG
>CAJQOF010000051.1 GCA_905479855.1 uncultured Cytophagales bacterium | reverse complement strand
TGCGCCCAATATTGCTTCCAATGAGCAAGCCATTAACCTAGTCATCCAGGCCATAGAAAAGGCGGGCTACCGCCCCGGTAACGAGATCTTTATTGCACTAGATGCCGCAGCAGCGGAGATGTATGATCCCCAAACGCAATGCTATTCCCTAAACAAGAACAAAGCACAGCAGCTTACCAGCAGTGAGTTGGTGGCGTTCTGGCAAGATTGGGAAAGTAAGTACCCCATTATCTCCATAGAAGATGGAATGGGGGAAGATGACTGGGAGGGGTGGCAACAGCTAACGGCGGCTATAGGCCACCGCGTGCAGCTTGTGGGGGATGATCTCTTTGTTACCAGCACGGAAAGGCTACAAAGGGGCATTGATGCCAAGGCGGCCAATGCCATACTCATCAAGATGAACCAGGTGGGCACCTTGAGCGAAACCTTGGCTGCCGCGCAGTTGGCCAACAAGCATGCCTACCGCACCATTATCTCCCACCGCTCTGGGGAGACAGAGGACACCACCATTGCCGACCTGGCCGTGGCGCTGAACAGTGGCCAAATTAAGACAGGATCTGTGTCGCGGTCCGAAAGAACAGCCAAGTACAACCAGCTCTTGCGCATAGAGGAAGCGTTGGGCGAAGAAGCGCAGTTTGCCGGCAAACCCTTTTAACCCTTAATGCACTCCTATGCGTAACTTCTGGAACAAGATCCCCCAATGGGCAAAGACCCCTTACCTCCTGTTAGGCTTGAGCTTTCTGCTATGGATGCTTTGCTTTGACGCTGAGGACTTGATTACACAATATAAGCTGAGGCGCAGGCTCTCTAACCTGAAAGCCGAAAAGGCGTATTACCGCAAGCAGATAGAAAAGATAGAACAAGACAGGAAGGGACTCACTTATGACGAGGATGTGCTGGAGAAATTTGCCCGAGAGAAGTACTTTATGCGGAAGCCTACGGAAGATGTTTATGTGATTGTGGAGGAGTAAGCCGGGAGAACAAACTGCACTTGCTACCCTACAATCTTGCGGCACTCACCACCGCATCGTTGCGCGTACAACCGTTATCTTTGTGGAAGATGTTGAACAAAGAGGAGACAACTATTACCACACTAAAGAATCATATTATGGCAGAAGAAAAAAGACTAATTTGCTTCGAATGGGCGCTGAAGCATATGCTTAGAAAAGAAGTGAACTTTCCCATTACAGAGGATTTCTTGACCTACTTGCTTGGAGAAAAGGTCAAAATAGAAGAAATGCTAGAAAGTGAGAGCAATAAGAGATGCAGGGACGATAAGCAAACGCGAGTGGACATGCGCATAAAGACTAAGAAGGGCGAGCAGATAATAGTAGAGTTCCAGGCACGGCGGGAGCTGGACTACTTGGATAGGGTATTGGCTAATTCTTGCATGGCTGTAACAGAAAATTTGAAAGAGGGAGGAAGGTACATGGGGATCCAAAAGGTGATATCTGTATCCGTCATCTTCTGTAGTGTAGGCGGCACAGGTAAAGATTATATATACTCTAGCCAAAAGAGCATTCGAGGCCGGCATCATAATGACGAACTAACATTTACGCCCATTGCCTCCCAAGCACATGGCGGCAAGAAATATGCGCATGAAATTCACCCAGAAGAGCACTATATCTTTGTGAATAGATTTGACAAAAAGGTGCGTGATGCTTTTGATGAATGGGTGTATTTCTTTAAGACGGAGTCTGTAAAAGGAGATTTTAAGTCCAAAGGTTTAAAGAAAGCCGCGGAAGTTTTGGATACACTCAAGCTAACCCCAAAAGAACGTAAAGAATATGAGGCCTTTCAAGATCAGCTAAGTCGCGACAGAAGCCATGCGAACACTGAAATTGATATAGCAGAATATGAAGGAAAGCTGGAACATAAGGCAGAAGAAAGGGGGATGCAAAAAGGGATAGAAAAGGGAATAGCCCAAGAACAAAGAGCTGTTGTAATAAGGCTGCATAGGACAAACACAAACAAAGAACTTATGGCAAAAGCTGCAGATCTTACCGTGGACGAAATAGAAAAGATACTCGCTGATCTATAGAGGTGCATGGGAAGCACCGTTGTAGTAGCGCAGTATCTACCCATTTGCGCGTAGCTTATATGGAAATTATAGCACCTGAACTGTACGAATAATCAACCATGAAAATCGGCTTACTTTCTGATACCCACGGCTGGCTGGACGAGCGGGTCTTTCACCACTTTAAGGAGTGTGATGAAGTGTGGCATGCGGGTGATATTGGCAGCCTAGAGATAGCAACGCGGTTGGCGGCTTTTAAACCACTACGGGCTGTGCATGGCAATATCGATGGCCAAAACATCCGCAGAGAATACCCCCAAGACCATCGCTTTGAGTGTGGAGGCATGCAGGTATGGATGACGCATATAGGGGGGAAACCGCCTTATTACACGCCTGCTGTCCGTTCAAGCTTACAACAACAGGTACCTGCTATCTTTGTGTGCGGCCACTCCCACATCTTGCGTGTGATGCATGATACTGCACACCCGCCATTGCTCTACCTCAACCCAGGCGCTGCGGGCAGAGAGGGGCATCATCAAGTGCGCACGTTGCTTCGCTTTACCTTGCAAGATAAAAAAGTGAGCGAGATGCAGGTGATTGAGCTGGGCCATAGAGGAGAAGCCGCTCGCAATTCCCCCATTTGAAGATGGGGGCAAGTTTCTTTCTCATCCTCCCCTATCTGAAGACGGGGGCAATTTTCTCCCTCATCTGAAGGTGGGGGCATATATTATGGAACTTATTGATACCCATGCCCATCTTTATGCCGAGGAGTTTACGGCAGACACTGCGCAAGTTTTGGCGCGCAGCCAAGACAACCATGTGCGCAAAATCTATATGCCCAACATTGATTTGGATACAATCGATGGCATGTTAGCGCTAGAGAGACGCTATCCGGAGCTATGTGCTGCTATGCTGGGCATTCACCCTTGCCACATTGGGCCAGACTTCCTGGAGCAGCTGAAGCAGATGGAGACTTGGCTGGCCAAACGTTCGTTTGCAGCCATTGGGGAGATTGGGATGGATCTTTACCACGACAAGACCTACCAGGTGCAGCAAGAGGAGGCCTTTGCCATACAGCTCAATTGGGCAAAACAGCATCAACTGCCGGTGGTCATTCACGCCCGGGCCAGCATGAAACCAACCATGCGAATATTAGAAGCGCACCAAGATGGTAGCATAAAAGGCATCTTCCACTGCTTTGGGGGAAGTTTACAAGAAGCGGAGCGCATCATTGCACTTGGCTTTTATCTGGGCATTGGGGGCGTCGTTACCTTCAAAAATTCGGGACTGCCCGAGGTAATAGCCGGCATAGACCTCGAACATCTTGTGTTAGAAACAGATGCGCCTTACCTAGCGCCAGTGCCCCACAGAGGTAAACGAAATGAACCTGCGTACCTGCTTTACATCGCAGAAAAAATAGCCGAGATAAAGCAAGTTCCGCTCCATACTGTGGCTGAGATAACGACGGCAAATGCGCTGAATGTATTTAAAAAACAGCCCTGAAAATGAAACCGACACTTAATCCGTACACGGCACCTCTTTTCTGTACACTGCTCATAGCCTGGTTCAGCGCCTGCACCCCCGCCAATCCACCGCAGTCAGTACCCGAAGCAATGCCCACTGCTACAGCCCTCGTAGCCACAAAGCCCGACCCAACCATTACGCCCATATCGCTCCAAGAAAGCCAAGCTTTGGCGGATGATTTAACAAAAGCGCCTACCTTACAGGCTACTTACCAGGCGCTTTACAACAAGACACAATGCCCGGAAGGGGCAAATAATGATGCTGCTTTTGTAAAGATACAAGGGATGAAAGATGCCCTGCGGAATATGGCTGGAGATATACACGGAAATCTCACTAAATTCAAAGCGTGGGCAGAGGCAGGCAGCTGGGCGCAGTTTGG
>CAJQOF010000050.1 GCA_905479855.1 uncultured Cytophagales bacterium | reverse complement strand
AGGGTGGTGGAGAAGGGACTCTGGAAGCTCACAAAAGAAAAGGCGATTTCAATTAAGGCTTGTGACCGATTGGGCTCAACCCTTTACAAGAGCAAAACCGATGGGCTATGGTGGGCTGCGGTAAAAGGAGAAGGCCATGGTGATGCATTCAAGGTCTTCAAAGAGACAGCAAAAGGGCTGGAGTGGATGAAAGATGCGGATAAGTTCGGCAACTTCATCATCAACAAACACAAAGGGCCAAAAGGGTTGTTCATATCATATAAGGAGCTAAGAACGATAAAATGAGCATACTCTCTAAATCAAATATTGACAGCACCTATTTTACCAGGCAATTTTCGTGGTTAAACTTTGAGTCTTTTAGACAAGGTGAAGGTTTTGGCTTTTGGCTAGACTTTCCTGAGAAAGAGGGCATTGCCAATAAAGATTTCATTAAAACATTCCATACGCTTTTGGGCCAATTTTTGAAAGAAGTAGTTATCTCTTTTTTTGAACCTTCCTTAGATACAGAAAAAGGCGGGTGGGGCAATTTTTGCATAGAAGTTTGGAACATTCACGATGACACACGTGATTACGAGCCAGAAGGTAAGAATCCGGAGACGGCACGCTACTTGACAATGCTCAAGGAATGCAACATTGAACCTACCTACAATTGGTTATGCGAATGCAAGGATTGGAGTAAATTTTTACCCATTATGCTGGACTGCGTGATGACCTGCAAGGCGCCCTATAGTCTCTATTTCTATTGTCCATCGCAGCAGTTTTTGGCTTATTTCCACCACACCCCAAGCTTCGGTATCTATTACAAAAAAATCAATCCGGCCATTTTGGGCATTATTGACTGTGCTAAAAAGCTTAATTTAAAGATGTTCGATTGGAATGACTATGAGACCATAGAGAAGCTAGAAAAAGGAGAGTCGCCAATTACCAATGATTAGTTTTTGAGAATTAGACGAGCTATGCACAGTCAACTACACAAATTTATCATCCGCTATGCGTAGCTGTGTGCCAAGAGTGTGAAGTCGAATAGACTTCATGCGTAACTGTATAAGAGATGGAGGTGGGCCCTCCGGATCCGCTTTTCAGAGAGTGGATCCAAACCACCTAGTGGTGCTGTGGTAAAGAGTCATGGTATTGAGCGACTAGGAAAAGGCGTTTGTAAAGGCGTCAGCCCGGGTATGCTACAGCAAGCAGAATATAAGTGCGTAGCTGCAAGCTACGCACAGCCCGGTGAGTAGCTGTTTGGTTGGGAGGAGCTCAAAGAAGATATGTTTTTCATTTGCAAAATTGGGCGAATCTGTCTCGTGGGCGGGTCATTACTCTTGTACGTCCTTCGTTTTCTTCCGCTTTTTCTCTTTCTGTTCCGTTTTCAATTGGTCGTTTGTCTTATAAAAATACCTACCAAGGCAGACAATCCCATCCGCAGGAATTCCTAAGCGATTAGCAATGAGTGTTTGTATTCCTGGAGGAATTGGGTAATTAGGGTAGCAATTTTTCTTCTTTACATCTGTCACATTACCTTTCTCATCCTTGAGATACTCATAATTACCATGTTGGTTCGGCTTATACAGGTCTTCCACCACTTGATCACCTACCGTAGCGCCTTGCTGAACGTCATAAGGAGTATCTAGAAAGCAACGCTTATTATCTGCTTCTCCACTTATTGTTGATTTAACATAGCCATTCTCGATACCCAGGGTCATGGCAGTTGTGAAGCCACGATAGTTTTTGCCCAGAATTAACCGTAACAAGCAGTCACACTCAATGCAATGGAGTCTATTGCAGCCCATCCCTAGAATATGCGTATATAGCCCCGGTCGTCTCATGCTTCTATCATACAGAAACTGTAGAAATTGCCCTTCTGCATGTGCTCTATCTGAGTTAATTATATCATAGCCCAGATCTCTAGCGCGGGCACGCATTGGCTTTGGCATAGGATTAGGATCAGCTGAATTATGCGCAACAAATTTTTTGACATACCTATTTTTATCTCTTAACACAAAGCAAAAAATAGTGGTAGACGATTTTTCTTTGTCATTTTTAGTTGCTTGGTTAATGAGTAATGCATCTTGCGCCAACTTACGGCGCGTAGGTATCTCTTCTACCCGTGTAACATAGTTGCGCTTGTTATCATACGCACCAAATTCACGCTCATTTTTTCTTGAATAGTTTCGGGAACAGGATTTGTAGGTATACCTGGCAGCAAATTTTGCATTAGCATTCCAAAATTTATCTATACTTCCCTTACTTTCCTTTTTCTTTGCTTCCTTTATTTCGTCACAGTCATCATCTGAGTCGATATCCCACAGATCTTTTGCGCTTTCTTCCAAATCAAAGCACATGTCTAGATCTATCTCTCTATTACCCTCATCTGATAATTCTAACTTTCCAAAATGGTGGAGAAAATCTGGCGAATTAGGAAGGCCTGTTCCATCTATAATGATGGGTGATTCTTTCGAGGCTTTTTTAGTTGGGGCCTCTTCTTTCTTTTCTTCCTTAGGTTCGGGCGGTATCTCTTCTTTGTTCTCTTCGCTTTTGGGAGCTGTTGTTTGATCCCCAAAAATAGTTGGAATAGAAAGCCCTTCAACTGCTAGAGCACGGCCAGGCAACACGAAGAATATTCCCCAAAAACCCCAGAAAAAGCAGTGCCTAGTTAGACAATTGCTTACATATTTATATGCTATCATGACAAACATTTCTCAAGGTTAAAAAATACCAAAATGACTCTTGTTCCTTGTTATTTTTTAAATTGTTGAATAAAATCTGCTATCTCCTTATGGCCTTCCCTTAATGCTAAATCATATGGAGTCATATTTTCTCCACTATGCATCATAGGACCCTTCTTTGCACCTGCCTCTAACAATAATTGAACTACGGTTTTTTTACCCAAACCGGCTGCAAAATGAAGGGCTGTATTCCCAAACTCATCCCCACGATCAAGAAATTCAGGCCGCTTGCTCTGAGCTAGGAAGTAACCTACCATTTCTATTGCCCTACGGCGCATTGCTGCACCGTGCAATAAACTGATTCCATCTACGTCCACAATAGTACCAATATTCTCTATGCGGGCTCTATTTTCGCATTCTTCCAGCAGGAATTTTACTATATTAAGGTGACTACCCGCCACGGCATAGTGTAGCACATGGCCTCCGTTGTTGTCCCTTATGTTAATATCTATGCCCTTTGCGTTGGCCAGAACCTTTACCAGGCGTAAATTGCCATCCATGGCAGCAATATGCAGCAGGGTTCTTCCTGTTTTGGGGTCTTTCGCGTTAATAAGGGCGGGGTCTGATAGCTCCAGGAGCTCTTCTGTTGTGTCCATTTCTCCTCTTGCTATGGCACTATGTAAAAAAGTATAATCTCTGCTGCCATATATGGCCTGCTTCTTAACCTGTGCGGCGTGTTTTTTCAAAAAATATTCAACATCCTCAAAATCGGCATCAGGGTCGTCCAAAAGGTGAGTGAACCGCGTGAGGGTCCTGCTATATTTCTCTTTTTCTTCCTCATCTTCGCGCTGTTGCATGGCGTGGTCATTTTCCGACGTGCTGTGTTTTTCGTCTGAAGGACTGTCGCCTTCCATGTTTAAATGGCTTAGCTCTCCTGTGCAGTTATGTAGCAATAATCCTAGCATAAGTAATCTGACTATTGTTTTCATAGTGGTATATGTTTTTAGTGTTGTGTGGTAGATGGCCGAAAGTTACACAAAATGAGATATTCAAATTCTATTGCGCGTTCGTCTGTATGGTTATTCGTGGTTTTAAACAGGGTGCAGATGAGGCACAATAATAATATAGTAGGGTGGGTACCCAAAACCTGGACCACTTTCGCTACAAGTAGAAGGCATATTCCCCAGGTGGCACCGTGTCAAAGGGTTGTCTTAGCTGCAAAAGTATCCGCTTTTTTAACCATGCTTAACCTTGTTTCACTCCTTCTTGCTTGGTTTTCTCCTTTCACGCAGGGGGAGGGCCCTCTGTAAGAGGACCGAATGCAAGGTAGAAAGGCACAATTTCACGACGATTGACCCGTAAATATTTCCTGTTTTTCCTCAATAAGTGGTTCAGGTTTGGATATTCCCCTGCTTTAGCCTATCCATACCCCAAAAAAGTGCACACTATTTCCGCCTATTTATGACCTTCAACGCACGCAGGGGCAACTTAGTTGCATAGCAGCTGCCGCCGATGTTTGGTGTTTCCAATTATTTTATTAATATCGCGGGCATACAAGGGGAGCTTTGGCCCCCTGCAGGTGATCACCTAAACATAGAAGACGATGCACAAACAACACAACAGATTTATTGCGACCCTCCTACTCTTTGTCCTTGCGCTGCAGAGTTGTGGATCGAATCATCAATTATCAGTAAGCAGTGACCAGGACTGCAATGGCGGCCACGCTCCCACCGAGGTTCGTAGTCTCCGTCTCCCGATCACGGACTCCGCCCCCTGTCATCCTGAACCCTCTTGTCATCCTGAACCCTCTTGTCATTCCGAACCCTCTTGTCATTCCGAACGAAGTGAGGAATCTCACGCGCGCACCGCTGTCATTTCGAGCAACGGGGCGGCTGCGTCGCCCCTCAAAAAACTTGCCCTCCCGAGGTTTATGGTGAGCGAAGCGAAGTACCTAAGGGATCCTAGCCAGTACGGTATGGAGGCTACATCTAGCGCATACCCAACGGCTGCAACCATTCCGAGCAAGATCCTTCACTTCTCCCTCGCCAAGTCTCGGGACATGGTTCAGGATGACAATGAGGGGGCTTCGCTGCGCGAAGCAGCCAACAACAACACTGTTAACGATACTGCGCTCCTTAGTCCCCAGGCTAAGGACTTATGCATTCAAACCCGCGCCGGCCACCGCGTAACCTTTATCCAAGAACAGGGCCAAGTGTTTGCCGTGGTAGAAGAAGCCTTTGGCAACGATGTTATTCGCACCCACACGCTTCCGCTGCGTTACCCCTATACGCCAGACAACCCCTTAAGCCTCGATGAACAAGCAGAAAAGGCCTTGGCTAAACTCCTCCAACACCCCGAATTAGCACGTAAATATGCCCTGCAAATTGTATTTCCGGAGCAGTGCCCAGCGGGGCAGGGGTTTGTCTATGCTGG
>CAJQOF010000049.1 GCA_905479855.1 uncultured Cytophagales bacterium | reverse complement strand
TTGGGGTATGCAAAATTAGGAGGATAATGGGGGAAAAAAAACCAATCTCCTCAGATGGTGGATGGACTGGCCAGATGGTGGATGAACTGGCACATGCTCTTCCACCCCCCCCTTTTTCCTATCTGTTTAGTCTTCCAATGTTTTAAACTCCTTATTTTCTGAATCCCCTTCAGCTGCAGGCAGCTCGTCAGCAACCATCGCTCTTTGTGCCAATAACGCCTCTAGCTTTTGCGCTGCACTCGCCACCGTCTCTTCATCTTCTGCATTATCGATAATAGATTGGAGGGTGGCTTGGGCTTGTAAGCTTTCTCCTAGCACTAGGTAGTTTTCTGCTACCAATAGGAATGCTTTGTTAACCCAAACCTTGCATGTGGGGAATTGTTTATTGAGCGCAAAGAGTGTTTCCAGGGATTTTTGGTAGGCTTTGCGCTCGTAATGTAGTTGCCCCAGCAGGTATTGTGCCTCTGCTGCATGGCTGTCTTGCCCACTGGCTACAACCTGCGCAAAATAGTCTTGTGCTTCCTGAAGCTCCCCTTGCTGCATAGCGGCTTTGCCAAGAAAGAGGGTGGCCTCGCTGGTAGCGCTCACGGCGATGTTCCCCTCCTTGATAATCTGCCCCGCATACTTTCTCACTGCTTCATAGCGCTTTAGGGCATGGCTCGCCTTCATCATTCCTTCTCTGGCATAATAGGTTTCCTTCTTATTCTTGGCACAATCCTGCAACTGGCTGTAGTGCGTAACCGCCTCTGCAAAGTCCCGCTGCTTATAAGCCAGCGCCCCCATGCGCAGGAGGATTTTGTTGTGGAAGTCAGCCTGCCCCCCCCCTAGCGCAGCCTTGTATTGTAGCATGGCATTGGCTACATCGCCTGCTCTATAATAAGCTTCCGCTATCAAGAATACCGCTTCGGGTGCCCAGCCGCTTTGGGGATGATGGTGCAGGAATTCTTTCAACCCTTCAATAGCCGCTGCATAGCGCTGATCGTAAAACAAAGCCTTGGCCGTATCAAATGCTACCCGCTCCAAAGCATTACTCTCTGGATTGGCGGCGCGGTAGTTGGCCAAGTAGGGGGCGAATTTCTCTGGTTTTCCTTCCCGTGCATAGAGTTTAGGCAGCTCTAAGAGGGCACTTTGTGCGCTGGGGCGGCTGGGGTATTCATTGAGAATGGTGCCATAGTCTTGCGCAGCTTGCGCATACTGTTCTAGGTTGGCATAGGCAATGGCACGCGCAAGGAGCGCATCGGGTACAAGCAGACTCTGGGGCCTCTCTTTGATAAACTTGGTGAACCGCTCAATGGCTTGCGGGTAATTGTTTTGCACAAAATCAAGGTGGCCAACCTCGAATAGTGCTCGCTCGTAGTAGGGCGTATCTTCAAAAGCATCGAAGATGACCTGGAAGCTCGCTCTCGCCTTGGCTATATCGTTTAAAATACCATAAATTATTCCCTTTTGGTAATGCACATGGGCAGGATGGTGGTGGTGTGCTTGGGTGTATACTTTTAGCGCCTGTTGATAATCCTTGGTTGCATAGTAGCAATCTGCTAGCCTCAGCAGGGCATCTCCTCGCCACAAGGGCGCCGATTTTCCCTGTTTTTGGGTTGTATAGTGCACAAACTGAGGCAGTGCTTGGCCATAATTTTCTGTATAGAAGTAAGCATACGCTAGCCCATAAAGCGCTTGTAGGTAGTAGGCCTCCGTTTTTGGGGAACTGGACAGCACATGCTGGTAGGCCGTTATTGCTTGGGCATATCGGTGCAGCGCAGAGAAACTCTCCCCCAGCCAAAGCTGCGTTTGGGTGGCCATCCCTTTATCAAAAGGGTGGTTCAAAGACTTTTGTAATAGGCAGATCGCTTGGTCATAATCTTCGCTGTTAAAGCAGGCCCCGCCTTGGCAAAAAGTAACCTTTTGGTAGGCAGTAAGAATGCGCTGCGTCTTTGTGGCCAGCCCCTCTATGTGCGCAATGGCCAAGCCATAGTCCTTGGTGCGGAGGTAAGCCTCACTCAGCAAAGCGTCCACTTCACCGATGTGTTTGCTGGCGCCATGCGTCTGCTTCAACTGTTGGAATGTTGCGATAGTTGCCGAAAAGTAGCCCAAGTCATAGCTCACCTTACCATACTGAAAGGCAGCTTCTTCCTGCGTTGTGGGAGAAAAATCTGCTTTTCGCGCCTTATCAAAAGCAGCGAGCGCCAGCGGCTTCTCGTTCTCTTTCAGGTAGAGCAGCCCTGCATGGTAGCTCGCCGACTGCCCAATGGCATCTTCTTGTAGGGCCAGTTCTTTAAAATGTTTCAGGGCTTTAAAAGCCTCACCAGCCTTGTAGAGCGCACAAGCTGCTCGGTAGAGCAGCTCATCGGTGGCAGCAAAGTCTTTGAACGCAATGTATTCTTCATAGTTCCGGGCCGCCTCCACATAGTTCCCCATAAAGAAATAAGCCTCGGCAGTCAGCAACGTAATCTCATCCTCATTCTTGAGCACTACAGCCGTGCTCCTCACTGCAGTAATGTAGTCTATCAGTTCCTGAAAGCGCTTTTGCTTGTAATAAACCTGCACTGCCAAGTAAGGCACCACGGGCTGATAGGCTTCGCTTTCGCTAGCCCGCATAAGGTCTTCCAGCGCAGTAGCATAGGCCTCGTTCTTAAACGCAATATAGCCGGAATAGTAGCTGGCCGCGTAGCGATACGCACTTTCATGGGCTTTGATGTCATTGAAATAGGCCAGCGCTTGCTCAAAATCCTTTTCGTTCAAATAAGCGTACGCCAGGTGGTATTGGAGCGCATAGCGTGTAGGCGCATTGAG
>CAJQOF010000048.1 GCA_905479855.1 uncultured Cytophagales bacterium | reverse complement strand
GTGGTAACCTTGGCTCTCTTAATACCTTGGTGTTGGTCATCTTGGGTGAGGAAGGCCTCGGCTATGGCAGGCAGCAGCGGCTCGCGGCGTCTTTGGATAACCAAGGCAAAGAAATCAAGCGTAAGGGCATGGATCTTGTTTTGGAAAATCTCCTTGAGCACAGCCAGTTTTTTTTTAGGCGGTATGGCGGGGCTTTTAAGGGTGATGGTCAATGGTTGATTGGCAGCACACACTTGGCCAAAGCAGACTATATCTGCCCGGATTTGCCCTAGGAGGTTCCTGTCTACTGCTAGCTGCAGCAGGGCTTTGGCGTATCTGGAGGTGGGGTTGTGCATTGGAAAATGACTGAATGTTCTATTGTTAAGCGTGGGCCACAGAACTTACGGTAGTAGCTGCCAAGTGAACGGCTAGCCCGTAAGGTCTGCTACGCTATACCGACTACCTGTGCGTCTGTTGTTTTCTTGGAAGATATCTTTATTTACACACTTTATTTCTTATTTGCACACTCCTTTGTGCACCTTGCTGCATACCTTTTTGTGCATTCTTCTGTATACTTTTTTGTATACCTTTTTGTATAGCCATCACTTTGCTCTTATTTTCTTTCTCTAAAATTTGTTCAGAAGTCATATAGTATCTTTTTTGTCTGTGAATATCGTTAAAAAACAGAAAGCGTTTTTTTTCCACTTCCACGTTGTTAAATCATACGGCATTGCGATAGATGGGGCAATAACCCATCTCGGGAATTGAGTCCACTACTTGCTCGCTTAGGAGCCCTGATTGGCTTAGGTTTGTTATTCTTCCCTTTAGGCCCAATGTGCCTTTTTAATGAGCTTTTGCACCAATTCTTCTTGCGTGTTGTGTTGCAGTTCGTTTTGGAGTAGCTTTTCAGCAATTTGTATAGAGAGCACAGCTACTTCGTTTCTAAGCAGCCCGCGTGCAGTCTCTTTTTCTCTCTCTAGCAACGCACAAGTGTGCTCAATTACCTTTTCGCTTGCCCTTTCAGCCTCTGAAGTGGCCTCCGCAACGATTGCGTTCTTGGTAGCGATGGCTTCTGTAATGATCTGTTCGCGCTCCTTGTGCGCAGTTTTCATTAGGGCTTGCTTGTCTTCTTCCACACGCATAACCTCTTCTCTGGCTTTTTCGGCCGCTTGCAATGCCGCTGCAATACTCTCTTCACGTTCATGAATGGCGGCAAGAATGGGCCTCCAAGCAAATTTGGCTAAGATGAAGAGCACGGCAAGTAACGTCACCGTTTGCCAGAAAATAAGGCCGAAACTAGGGGTAATTAAATCCATAAGGGTTTACATTGTGCGCAAGGGTATCAGCTAAGCGCTTGTGCTAGGTTTTGTTGCTGCGAGAAGTAGTGATTACTTGGTAGCAATCAATAGGCAGACCAAAACGCCAAAGAGGGCAACGCCTTCTATGAGCGCAGCGGAAATAATCATGGCTGTTTGTATCTTGCCGCTTGCTTCTGGCTGACGCGCGATGGCTTCCATAGCAGCACTTCCTATTTTACCAATACCCAAGCCGGCAGCCAAGGCAACTACGCCAGCGCCTATTCCTGCGCCTAAAAGCCCTAAACTCGCATCCATAAGTAACATTGTTGTAGACATAGTTATTTTAGTTATTAGTTATCAATTATTGGTTATCATTTATTAATCATCTCTTGTTTTGTCTATGCATGCTCTTCTACTGCTGCCCCCAAATAAATTGCGGAGAGGAGCGTGAAGATATATGCTTGCAAGAAAGCAACAAGTAGCTTTAGTAAGAACATAAAAGCACCAAAGGGAACACTAATGACAGCTGCCCAGGTGCTCTGCAAAATAAAGATGAGCCCAATAATGCTGAGTAAGATGATATGGCCGGCGGTAATATTGGCAAATAAACGAATCATTAATGAGAAAGGCTTGGTGAAGAGGCCGAGTAGCTCCACAGGCACCATAATGGGCGATAGCCACCGCGGCACACCAGGCGTGTTGAATATGTGGCCCCAATAGTGTCTGCTACCATTCAAGTTGGTAAGCACAAAGGTGAACAGTGCCAATACAAGCGTAATCGAGATATTGCCGGTAACATTAGCAGCACCAGGCAGTAGCCCAAGCAGGTTATTGAGCCAAATGAAAAAGAACATACTAAGCAGATAGGGCATAAAGCGCTTCTGCTTTGTTGGGCCAAGGTTGGGAATAGCAATCTCATCGCGCACATAACAGATCAATAGCTCTAACAATGCCCAGAAGCCTCGCGGTGCCACTTGTGGGTTGCGCTGATAGCGCCGTGCTGCCGCCAGGGCGATGGCCAGCAAGAGCAGCACACTCATCAACATGGCGGCTACATTCTTGGTAATAGAGAGGTCATAAAAAACACGGCCAGCGTCCAGGGCAACAATTTTTTCGTGGTGGGTGAGTGTGTAGCCCTTGTAAGGCAGAGGATGGTGGTGGGCATCTACAAAGCGACTGGAAGAAAACAGCTCCAACCCTCTATCGGGCGAGTAGAGAATAATAGGCAGCGGGAGGGTAATAGGGGTGTGGCCAATGGTAGCAAAGTGCCATGCATGGGCATCCTTTACGTGGTGCATAATAAAATCATCCCCAGCAGCCTTCTCTGCCAAAGCATGTGGCCCAGCCAATAAGGTCAGTAAAAGGCTTAAAACGAAGATAAATCTCGGTCGTGCGGTAGATACGTGGGTGGATAATGCCATTTAGTTGGTCTTTCAGATGGCAGCAAGCTACAGAAAAAGTACGAGACCTGGAAACCTTGTGCGTTGTCATTGCCGAGATGTGTGGGGGAGGGGCACAAAAAAAGGCACAAGATGGGAAAATCTTGTGCCGTAGTTGCGTCGTTTGGGGCTGTTATTTGTTCTTCTCTATGAACTTTTTTACGTGCTTAATCACCTCCGCGCTGTCTAGCACGAACGTTAGGTCAGGAACTTTGGGGAAGTGCACAACATTCTCTACGGTGTGTGATGTAAAGGCTGCCGACTTATTATTGATGCCTTTTCCTTGTTGACTGCTACGAGAAACTAGAAGGTCGCTATCCGATTTAAGTATTTCTAGTTCCGCCGAGAGAAGAGATGGGTCAGGAGCAGGAGAGAAAGATGATGTGTCCTTTGCCTCTGCCATACTATCAAGCATTGGTACTATCATAGGTAATTGAGCTTGAAAGGTTCCATATATACTAGAGGCTCCCTTTGATCTACCTGCTATGGCATAAACAGGCACTTGATTGCTTTTAAGGTTTGTGTAAATCCCGTTTAGGAAGTCACTGTTAAGTGTCATGTCTTCTACTCCGTCTTTCCCCGATTTTTCCCAAAGCTTTAATTGCTCTTGTGCTGCCTTAGGAATAAAACCATCCAGCATGGCTCCGAAAGTTGCTAGTTGGGGCACTAGCTTATTCGTTAGCCAGGGTTTAAGTGTAGGGCCTAGCAAAGGCGTACTCTTCCACGGGGTCCCTATGCTCACGAGTCCTTTCACGTTGAGTTCTT
>CAJQOF010000047.1 GCA_905479855.1 uncultured Cytophagales bacterium | reverse complement strand
ATGGCTTTTTGTGGCAAGGAGGTGGCATTGGCGTATAAAAAAGCCGAACTTTAGCTATCTTTTGCCGATTGCCAAGCGCATTATCTATCATACCCATGAACACAACACCCCCAGAAGAAACCATCCACAACATCATTCCGGTACAGGACATGTACCAGAATTGGTTCCTGGACTACGCCTCCTACGTCATACTAGAGCGCGCCGTGCCAGCCATAGAAGATGGGCTAAAGCCTGTGCAGCGCCGCATTCTGCATGCGATGCGCGAAATGGACGACGGCCGCTACAACAAGGTAGCCAACATCATTGGCCAAACCATGCAATACCACCCCCACGGTGATGCCTCCATTGGTGAGGCACTCATCAACCTGGGGCAAAAGGAGTTGCTGATAGATATGCAGGGCAACTGGGGTGATATGCGCACAGGGGATGGCGCCGCGGCGCCGCGGTACATCGAAGCACGCCCCTCCAAATTCGCCCTGGCCGTCCTCTACAACCCCGCTATCACCGGCTGGCAGCTCTCTTATGATGGACGAAAAAAGGAACCCATCACCCTGCCAGTTAAGTTCCCACTACTCCTGGTGCAAGGCGTAGAGGGCATTGCCGTGGGGCTAGCCACCAAGATTCTTCCCCACAACTTCTGCGAGCTTATCCAAGCCTCTATAGACCTATTGCGTGGCAAAAAGGTAGCCATATTGCCCGACTTCCTCACGGGCGGAGCCGTTGATTGCACGGCTTATAACGAAGGCCAGCGTGGCGGCAAGGTGCGCATTCGGGCCACCATAGAAGCGGTAGACAAAAAGACCCTCATCATCAAGGATATCCCCTACGGTACCACCACAGGCAGCCTCATCGATTCCATTATTAAGGCCAATGACAAAGGAAAGATTAAAATTAAAAAGGTACTGGACAATACCGCCCAAGACGTCGAGATTCTAGTGCAATTGGCGCCAGGGCAGTCGCCAGATGTCACCATAGACGCCCTCTATGCCTTTACCGATTGCGAGGTCAGTGTATCCCCCAATGCCTGCGTCATCCTAGACGAAAAGCCCGTCTTTATTAGCGTGAATACCCTCCTGGAGCAGAGCACCCTCCATACCCAGGCGTTGCTTAAGCAAGAGCTCGCTATCCAAGAAGCCAAGCTGTTGGAGCAAATTCTCTTTGCTTCCCTAGAGCAAATCTTTATAGAGAAGCGCATCTACCGCCACATAGAGACCTGCGAAACCTGGGAGGCAGTGCTCGCAACCATCGACCAAGGATTGGCCCCCTACAAAAAGCAGTTCCACCGCCCTATTACGCAAGAAGATTTGGCCAATCTAACAGAGATCAAGATCAAGCGCATCTCTAAGTTCGACACTACCCAAGCCGAGGAGAAGCTCAAAACCCTGCAAGAGCGGCTAGCCCAGGTGAGGCATGACCTGGCCAACCTAACGGCCTATGCCATTCAATACTTCAAGAACTTACGCAACCAATATGGCGTAGGCAAGGAACGCAAGACAGCCCTCCGCAGCTTCAATACCATCGAGGCCCATGCCGTGGTGGCCAACAACCAAAAGCTCTATGTGAACCGCAAGGAGGGCTTTATTGGCTACGGGCTAAAGAAAGACGAACTCCTGGGCGAATGTTCTGATCTCGACGATGTGATTGTCTTTAGGAAGGACGGCAACTGCCTTGTTACCAAGATTGCTGAGAAAGTATTTGTAGGCAAAGACATTTTGCATACCGCTATTTTTAGGAAGAATGACGACCGCCGCGTCTACAATCTGGTCTATATCGATGGCGCCACCGGCCGCGCTATGGTTAAACGGTTCCAGATGTTGGCCATTACGCGGGACAAACCGTATGACCTCACCAAGGGCACCCCAAAGTCTCGCCTGCTCTACCTCACAGACAACCCCAACGGAGAGGCGGAGGTAATTACGGTCCTGCTCTCTGACCTTTCAAAGGCGAGCCGCAAAGTTTTTGATTTTGATTTCGCTACCCTAGAGATCAAGGGGCGGGCCGTGCAGGGCAACATCCTCACCAAACACGCCCTGCGCAAAATTCGCCTTAAGGTCGCCGGGCAGTCCACCCTAGGGGCAGTGGGTATCTGGTACGACACAGCAGTAGGGAAGCTCAACAAAGAAGGGCATGGTGAATTGCTAGGGGAGTTCCAGGCAGAAGATCGCCTCCTCGTCATCTTCAAAGACGGCCACTACATGCTCACCAGTTGTGACCTCAACCACCGGTATGACCCCGACCGAATTATGCTCCTAGCGCAGTTTTTGCCCAATCAGCCCCTCTCAGTGGTATACAATGACGGCAAGCAGTATTTCGTCAAACGATTTTTGGTAGAAACGACGACCCTAGACAAAAAGTTTGCCTTCATGGCCACCACCAAGGGAACACGTTTAGTCCTAGCCACTATCGCTGCCAGCCCTAGGCTCTCCATCACCTACCATACGGCCCCCAAAGCGCCGGCCCAAACCCTGCGCTATGACCTAGATGGCCTGGACGTAAAAGGGTGGAAAGCAGCAGGCAGCCGCCTTACCAAGCAGACCGTTACCCAAGTAGCCTGGCTGACGTAGCCATGTTGGATCCTGTTCTTCTTTGGGCCGGTCATGCTGCGTAACAGCAACCATTTAATCGGGCCTTTCCCAATTGCGTACCATCCCCCCCCAAAAAAAAATCACCCAAGAGGCAGCACGTTGCTCAGCGTTATCAATAAGGGGTATGAGAAGAAACAACCCTATGTTGGTTTTTTCTCAGCAATACAGTAATTTCGCGGCAATACCCGGAGTAATCCAAAATCTTTGTTTACAGAGCGCAGGAGCTGTTTTTGCCGCCTGTTTTGCGCGCTAGGTGCGTAGGCTTTTGCCCTTCCTTAAGGTCTATTTTTTCCTAAAAGCATCCCCTGTTATCCAAAAAAGCTGTTTTTTGAGAAACTTGACGCCAAGATACTCTGGGGGTTTTGCTGGTAAATTTGTTGTTTTCGGAAGGCCGAGAAGAGACAAAGTATCTTTTGAAGTAACGCTTCAGATATCCCCCTAACCGCATTTCTGTGCTTTAAACGCAGGTTTTAGGCTGATGTTGGGGGATTTATGACGGGAACTAGCGGTTTATTTTGTTGAAATTGGGCTAAACTTGACGAACCTACTTGCGCAACCCCTCTCTACAGGCCGTACACGCATTTTATGGTATCTGGATAGTTACGTTTTGAATTGCTATTAAACAATGAACTTTTTGAATAAAAAATTATTAATCTATCTGCTCTTAGGGGTTGGGCTCTGTTTTTCGCTACCAGCGTGTAAGAGAGGCATAGTAGTCAAGGATGAGGTAGAAGAAGAGGACGCTAAGCATAGTACAAAGGAAGAGATAAAGAAGTATATAGAAAAAGTGGCACTCTTGAGTGCGCAAGTTGACGGTTTTAACCTGAAAATTAGCACATTGAAGGCCAATAGCGGCGGTCCCCCAACAGGAAAAGGAATAACAGGAGCAGCTGGAAGCGAAGCAGGACCAGATGGGAGCGCAGCAGCAGCAGCAGCCG
>CAJQOF010000046.1 GCA_905479855.1 uncultured Cytophagales bacterium | reverse complement strand
CGTAAAATACCATCATCCTGTTTAGTAAAAAGTTGCTTGGCCACAGCACGGTGGGACTGAAAGTTGTAGCGGACGCTTTCCGCAAAGTACTCCACCCCCTCATTCGTCAGTGTTAGTTTCTTTTCTACCTTCCCCTTTTTGTTTTTCTTGCCAGATGCCGCAACGATGTGGTTAGGCCAGTCTAGGAAAATATCGTCTGCTTCTAGGATGAGTTTATCGTGCATAATAACCCCTTCCCCATGCATACGAATGGTTTGGTGCTTTACATCGAGGAAGATCGAATCCTCTGCGTTGTAGTGAATAACAGATTGAATGGGCCCCTCTGGTTCATCCTCAGCCGACCCTTCTGCTATGCTCTCCAGGAAAGAGGGGTCTGTTGCTGCGGGCTCAGCTTCCGGGGCATCAGGTGAAGTGGGAGCGGCTTCTGCAGGGGCGTCAGGGGCTACGGGTGGGCTCGTTTCTTCAACCGATTTATTTTCTGCAGGCGCAGGCAGTCCCGGCTCTGGAAGAGTGGATTGGGCAATAATTGGGCTTGTGGACGTACTGGTATCAACGGCGCGGGCAGCGCTGGGAAGACAACATAACACCGCCATCAGGCATGTACGTACATACTTTAATTGTAACACTAGTGGATGAATTTCGTATTTTTGGCCAGTAAATTTACCCCGTATAGCTTGAATAATCGAACGTCCATGAAAAATATTGTCCGTGTGTTAGGAATATTAGCCCTCCTCTTGGTGGTACCCGTTGAGGCTACGGGCATCAAAAAATACCGCGTAAAGAGGATTGTGATTGATGCTGGGCATGGTGGGCATGACTCGGGGACGTCGGGAAAAGTCTCCAAGGAGAAGGATGTAACGCTTCGCATGGCCTTGGAACTTGGTGCTACCATTAAAAAGCACATGAAGGGGGTAGAGGTGATTTATACACGGAAGAAAGACGAGTTTGTTACACTGCACGGCAGAGCAAAGATTGCCAATAACAACAATGCTGACCTCTTTATCTCTATCCATTGTAATGGGATTCTTAAGCGGAAACAGCAAGCCTATGGCACGGAAACTTATACCATGGGCTTGCCCAATTCTAAGCACAACCTAGAAGTGGCCAAGCGGGAGAATGAGGTGATCCTGATGGAAGACAATTACGAAGATAATTATGGAGGCTTCGACCCTAAGTCGCCAGAATCGCACATCTTATTTGCCATGTACCAGAATAGTTATAACGATTACAGCTTGCGGCTGGCCCAAAACATAGAGCACCAGTTCAAAAACAGAGTGGGGCGCAGGAGTCGTGGGGTAAAGCAATCTGGCTTTTTGGTGCTATGGAAAACTACGGCCCCTAGTGTTTTGGTAGAGGTCGGCTTTATTACCCACCCGGAAGAGGAGAAGTACCTCAATAGCCAAGCAGGACAGTCCTACATCGTGTCTGGCATCTTTAGGGCCATTAGGGATTATAAGGAGGCATTGGAGGGCTCATAGTTGCCCACTACGGACAGCGCAGGATCTCGAAGGAACCGGCGCAGCAACAACGAAGAAGCTCGCTCAATGGGGAAAGCGTGTACAATCCGGCTAGGATCCTTCGTTCCACTCAGGATGACAAGACTTCCTATGGGCGACTGGCGTTGCCTCATGCTACCTCCACATCGTTTTTGCTGTGCAAGATCTTTCGTCGCTGCGCGGTGGGCGGGGTGACAGTATGGCCACAGCACATGTTTGCTACTACAGCCTTATATTTGCTGTTCCATACTTAATCCTCAAATAGCCACACTGTGAAATTCAATAAAGAAGTAAAAGTTGGCCTGTTGGCCACTATCGCGCTTGTCACTGTCTATCTAGGCTTCAACTTCCTCAAGGGGAACGATATTTTTTCTTCCCAAAAAAGCTACTACACGGTCTATGACAACAGCAATGGGCTGAGCGCTGCAAGCCCGGTATTGGTAAATGGGATGGCTGTGGGGCGCGTAAAGGCAATAGAATTGCGCTCTGGGGAAGAAAAGGGCGTTTTGGTAACCTTTGAGATAAAGAAAGACATTACGCTCACCGATGCCACCAAGGCGGTACTCGTTAGCAAAGGGCTGCTAGGCGCCAAAGCCATTAAACTCGTTATAGAAGAGGGGGCCCCACTAAAGCGCCACGCTACACTGCCTGGAGAGGTTGAACAAGGGTTTGGGGAGGCATTTGCTGAGAGCGCGCTACCTGCTTTGGGGGATGTAAAAGACATTTCGCTACTGGCCAATCAGTTTGTGACCAACCTTGTGGAAAATACGGATAAGATTAATAGTATCTTCTCCAACTTGCAGGCCACCACAGAGCAGCTGAAACAGACGATGCACGAAAACAAAAAGGAGTTTAATGCCTTGAGCCAAAACTTGGCTGAGATTTCGCATGCGTTTGCGGATAGTAAAGAGGGCATAAGGCCGCTCTTGTTAAAGCTGAACCAACTGATGGAGGGGGTAAAGGGGGAAGATGCTAAGCAGGCTGCCGTCAAACTAAACAGCATCTTGGGGAGTATAGAGGCGATACTGCAAAAGACGGAGGGGGAAGAAAATAATCTCAGCAAACTGCTCTATGATGATACCTTCTACAACAACCTCAATAGCACCTTGGTCAATCTGGATAAGGTGTTGGTGGACGTTAAGGA
>CAJQOF010000045.1 GCA_905479855.1 uncultured Cytophagales bacterium | reverse complement strand
GCCCCGGACGCATTGTTCAATTCCCACAAAGATGCAGCAAGGCAGAGGAACATCGCAAAGGCATGTTGGATGCGCTTGGCCTGACTACCTATTTCTTGTACCTCCCCAAGGCCATTGTTTCACGCCTTAGAACGGCACTGTGGAGGTCCTCCTTTTTTTTCTAAAAAGTTTGGTAACCTAAGAGATACGTTGTAGTTTCGCGCGAAGATTATTAATTGTATAACCCTAAAATATACACTTATGGCAATTATAAAAATTAATGAGGACGGTTTTTTCCCCAGCATTACACCGCTTTGGGAAGATTTTTTTGGTAAAGATCTGATGGAGAAGGCCTGTTGTGGGCGTACATCAAGTATGCCTGCCGTTAATATAGAGGAGAAGCCAGAAGCTTTTTCCATCAACTTTGCGGCGCCGGGCATGGAGCGTGGTGATTTCACCATTGAAGTTGACAACGGGATATTGTCTGTTGCTGCAAAAAAAGAGGAAAAACATGAAGAGAAGGACAAAGAGGGGGAATATACCCGAAGAGAATTTAGGTATCACACCTTCAGCAGATCGTTTGCGCTTCCCAAAAGTGTCAATGTTGATGAGATAAAGGCTGACTATGTAGATGGGATTCTCTCCCTGCAGCTACCCAAAAATAAAATTGAAAAGGAACGAACGGTGAAGCAGATCGAGATTGGATAAACGACATAGACTGTCTTTTTTTTAAGAGAGGGGCTTCCCCTCTCTTTTTTTATGGAGGCCGTTTTCTTGTAAATGAAGAGACCAAACCCCTCGTCACCACAAGGTCCTGTTGGCAAAAGGTCGTTAAAAAAAATCTTCTCCGCGCCTCTAAACGGATTCCGTGACATTATGCTGATGGATGATGGAACGTGGCATGAACGCGGTCCACTTTATAGGGCTCCTTGGAATACGAAAAATGGAGTTCAACATGGTTGAACGCTTTTTTTATCTTTTTACCAAGTCTGTCTGCAAGTTGATTTTCCGTAGTAGCAACTTTATAGGAATTTGGGGCCACTTCCGCAATAGTAATGATCCTATGTTGTGGGTTGAGCTTTACCGCCAACTCCCCAAAATTATGGATGAGGTTCAGCAATTCTTCTCTGTGCTGCTCGGGCCATTGCGCAATCAACAGTTCTCCCTCAAAAAGATGGTCTCTCGTTATTTTGCATGCTCGGCACAACTCCCTACGAGCCACTTTCTGTTCTTGCTTGAGGTGCTTATTAAGCGCCCAAATGGAGTGATGCCACCCTTTCTCAAAATGCACATTGCGGCACTCAGGGCATTCTATGACCCCTTTATGTTCCTTGCCGTATTCATCATTTTGTGCCTCGTGCCCTTGTTGCGGAAGCTTCAGGGAGCTTGTTTTGCCAAATCGCTCATTCGTCCTACGAAATTTATTATTGACAGCCATCAGTAAAGGTTTTAAAATGCGTTGCGTATAATTGGTTCCTTCTATGCTTTTTCCCATGTTGACAAAGGGAAAAAGCAGCCCCCTCTCCATGGCGGGGGCGAATATACTAAAACAGCATGAACTTTTGCAAAAAAGCGAGCGATTTGTAGGCTTAAAGCATGCAGTCAATACCTACCAAGTGGCATCACCTAGGCAAGGTTGGGCCGCATCTTATCTACGTCATTTTTCCGCCGACTTGCGTACCTCCTGCTCATGAGATAACTTTGGTTCTCTTTTTATCCTAGTTTTAGTAAACCAACACTACACCATACCATGCGCAACAAAGGGCTCGTTATTTTCCTGACCGTCATTACTTCACTACTCTGCTGCTATTATCTCTCCTTTACCTATATCTCTGCTCAGGTGCAGCAAAAAGCCGCGCTCCATGCCACGGACGCCCATGGGCACGTCGATTTTGCCAAGCAGCAAGCTTACCTGGACGATGTTTGGAAGAAGCCTGTCTACAATCTTTTTGGGGTGCAATACACCTACGAGGAAGTGAAGGATAACGAACTAGGCTTGGGGTTGGATCTACAAGGCGGTATGCACGTAACGCTAGAGGTCTCTCCCATAGCGTTGATTAAGGGGCTCTCGGGCAATAGCAAAGATGCAGCCTTTCTGGCGGCACTGGCAGAGGCACAACGACAGCAACAGCTGCAACCTCAGGCGTTATTTACCACGCTTTTTTACCAAGCTTACCAGGCAGAACGGCCCGAAGGAAAGTTGAGTGAAGTATTTGCCACGGCTGCTAATCGCCCCCGCATTAGCTATGAGTCTACAGACAAAGAAATTTTGCAGCGTATTGACCAAGAGGTTGACAGTGCTGTGGACCGCTCTTTTGAAATTATTAGGAGCCGGATCGATCGTTTTGGCACTTCTCAGCCCAATATTCAGCGGCTGCAGGGCACGGGTAGAATCCAGATAGAGCTGCCTGGCGTAAACAATCCCGGACGCGTGCGAAAATTATTGCAAGGTGTGGCGCAGCTTCGATTTTGGGAAGTGTATGATATGGCCGAGCTCAACGATGCTTTCCAGGTTGTTAACAAACTGCTGGTAGCAGAACAAAGTAAAGAGGAGGGTAACAGCCAAAAGGAGGGTAACAAGAAAGTGTCCTCCCTTTTTGGGTTGCTAAAAGAGGTCCGTAGCTTTTCTTATGCCGTAAGCGATGTGGCTACCGTTAACAGTATACTTGCGCGGAGTGATGTAAAAGCCCTCTTCCCCAATGACCTGCAATGGCTATGGGATGTAAAGCCCAACACGCTGGAGAATGGCACTGCCATCGTAAGCCTCTACCCTATTAAACAATGCCGTGGAGGCCACGCTGCCCTGGAGGGGGATGTAGTGACGGATGCGCGCCAAGTGTTTGACAACAACCGCGGCAGGCCTGCTGTAAGCATGCAGATGAATAGCAGTGGGGCGCGGGCTTGGAAAAAGGTAACGGCCAATAACATTGGCCGACGCATTGCTATCTCGCTCGACAACTACGTCTACTCAGCACCCGTGGTGAACACAGAAATTCCTAGCGGCAGCTCCGAAATCACGGGCAACTTCACCATTGAGGAAGCCAAAGATTTAGCCAATATTCTGAAAGCAGGCTCCTTGCCCGCCCCGGTCAAAATCGTGGAAGAAGCCATTATTGGCCCTACACTCGGGAAAAAGGCCCAAGCCCAAGGCATTGCCTCTATGGGCCTGGGCCTTGGGTTGGTCATTCTATTCATGGTATTCTACTACGCCAAAGGTGGATTAATTGCCAACGTGGCACTCCTCTTTAATATCCTATTTGTCCTAGGCGTTCTGGCCCAGCTCAATGCAGCCCTTACGCTGCCCGGTATTGCCGGCATTGTGCTCACCATTGGAATGTCTATCGATGCCAATGTGCTGATTTTTGAGCGTATTCGAGAGGAATTACAGGCAGGGCAGCTCATGAAAGTAGCCATTCGCCGTGGTTATCAAAAAGCGTATAGCTCTATCATTGATTCCAACGTTACTACTTTTCTCACCGGAGCCATCCTCTATCTGCTAGGGCAAGGCCCTGTGCGTGGTTTTGCCACTACGCTAATGATCGGTATTATCAGCTCCTTTTTCTCTGCCGTGTTTATCACCCGCCTCATCATGACCTGGCTCATTAGCCGCGGACAAGAAGATCGACTGACCTTCTCGTTTGCTTACAGTAGAAATCTGCTGAGCAACCTCAATATCAATTTTCTTAAGCTACGGTACTTTTCTTACACCATCTCTTCGGTTTTTATCGCCATAGGGTTCGCGCTCATGGTGTACCAAGGTGGCTTAAACTTGGGGGTAGACTTTACGGGAGGAAGGTCCTACGTGGTAGCGCTAAGCAAGCCCACAGCGCCTTCTGAAGTAAAAGAAAAACTGGCCGAGTGTTTTCATGACCAAGGTACTGAGGTAAAAACCTATGGTGCCAACAATGTGCTCAAGGTTACTACCAGCTATTTGATGCAGGACGAAGAGGGCGAAGCCGATGAAACGGTTAGGAACTTGCTTATACAAGGTATTCAGCAACTAACAGGCCTCGCCCATGCCGAGGAGACCGGCACGCTACAAGAAGGCACTTTCACCATTGCCAGTGCTTCTAAAGTGGGGGCTACCATTGCCGGAGACATACAATCTGCCGCTCAGAAGTCTATCCTCTTCTCTTTGGTCATGATCTTTCTCTACATTCTTTTGCGCTTTCGCAAGTGGCAGTTTGGTGTGGCAGCCGTGATTGCACTGTTCCATGACAGCCTGGTGGTGTTCTCGGCCTTTGCCATGGCCAGAGCTTGTGGTTATGCCTACGAAGTAGACCAGGTCTTCATTGCGGCGATACTCACCATTATTGGTTATTCTATCAATGATACGGTGGTGGTGTTTGACCGAATAAGAGAACGGATGCACCTGAAAACGGACAATAATTTTCAGGAAATTGCCAACCGCTCTATCAATGAAACAATGAGCCGAACGCTCATTACTTCTTTCACCACATTCATTGCCGTAGCCATTCTATTCATCTTTGGGGGCGAAGTGCTGCGGGGATTCTCCTTTGCGCTGCTGGTCGGGATTGTCTTTGGTACCTACTCTTCTGTCTTTATCGCTACGCCGCTGGTGATTGATCTTTCCAGGAAGTACCGCACAGGCAAATAGCGGAAGAGGGCAATGGCTACAGCATAATGGTATATACTCGATGCAAGAAACGCCCAAAAAGGATGTAAACGAAGCGGTGCAATTGCCCTTTGGTATTGATATACAATTTCCGCATGATGGGTTTGCAAAGTATATATATGGCAATATCAAACGAATGCGCGGCTTCTTGGAGGCCTGCATTGAGCGGGAAGAGATACCGGCCGGGTGGCTTTCGCGTGAGGACTTGGCTGGCTTGACTTGCATCAACACGAACTTGATAAAGAGTGACCTGGAACAGACGTATGTTGATCTGCTGTTCATGGTTCGTAGAAAAGATGGTAGCAGGTGCTATGTCCACTTTGAAAGCGCCAATACATTTAAAGGTGATGAACCGCTAAGACTCTATAATTACAAAGGGGGTATACTGACCTTGGACAACGAGCGATACAAAAGGAAAAAGGACGGAATGGGGCTGCCCATTGTTATACAAGTCTTCTTCTACACCGGCCCCAAGAGCAAAAAGGCAGAAGAGATGGCGCAGTTAGCAAGGCCTACGCAGCAGTTGGCGGATGGGCTGGACCGCAGCTTTTGCTTTGCTTCGCTATATCCCTATGCTGATAAAACATTACTCAAGAACAACGTTACTGGGCCGGCAGAGGTCTTGATGAAGCATGCCAGAAAGCGTGGGGTGTTGAACTTTTTAAGAAAGAATCGCGATTTTGCTGCCCTCCTAGGAACCATGGACTACGGAATAGCGGCTGGCCACTTGGCGGCAGCCATGGAACCAAACGACGATAACCGTGCTGAATTATTGCATATTTTGTTTAAATTGCGCGCAGAACTAACAGGAAAAATTATGAGTACATTAAACCCAGCAGTTGCAGTAATAGAAAACAGAGGCAGGCAAGAAGGCAGGCAAGAAGGCAAGAAAGAAGGCATACAGGAGGGATACAGAGCGGTAGCACAAAGGATGCACGAAAGAGGAGCAGACAACAGTGCAATAGCGGATGCTATTGGATGGACTGTGCAAAGCGTACAGCAAATGTTCGCCCTATAGTGCGGTACGCTAGGAACTAACAGGAAAAATTATGAGTACACCAAACCCAGCAATTGAAGTATGGCTAGATAGAGGCATGAAGCAAGGCATAGAGCAAGGCATAGAGCAAGGCATACAAGAGGGATACAGAGCGGTAGCACAAAGGATGCACCAAAGAGGAGTAGACAACGATCTAATAGCAGATGCTGTTGGGTGGCCTAGCCGAAGTGTACAGCAAATGTTTGCCCAATAGCACTATACTCCCAAAGTTGCCAATACAGACACACCCTCCTTATGCTAAACAGCAGCGTAAGCCACCGCTCATCTTTCTTAAGGATTTTCCACTTTTCTCATTCTAAAAAAAAATTAATACACACCTCATGCAACTCAACTTAAAAAAACCACTGGCCTTTTTCGACCTGGAAACCACCGGCATCAATGTCACCAATGACCGCATTGTTGAGATTGCGGTCATTAAAGTAATGCCCAACGGAGAGCAACAGACTTGGGCTAAGCGGCTCAACCCAGAAAAGCCTATCCCCACAGAAGCAAGCCTTGTGCATGGCATCTATGACAAGGATGTAGAGGACGCTCCTACCTTTAAAATGATTGCGAACGAGTTGGCCAAGTTCCTGCAAGGCTGCGACCTCGCTGGCTTCAACGTCTTGCGTTTTGATATTCCCATGCTCATGGAGGGGTTTCTACGCGCAGAGGTAGATTTTGAAATTGGGGATAGAAAGGTAGTGGATGCACAGAGGATTTTTCATTTGATGGAAAAGAGAAACTTGTCTGCTGCTTACCAATTTTATTGCAACAAAGAGTTGGTGGGGGCACATGGGGCCATGGCGGACACGGAGGCCACCTTGGCGGTGCTAGAGGCCCAAGTAGCGCGCTATGCCAACCAGCCCGTAAAAGACAATGCCGGAAACATACTGGGGGTGATTGAGAACGATGTACCCAAACTGGATGCACTTGTCGCTGGCGCTATGCTGGATTTTTCCGGGAGAATGGTGTATGATGCGCAGGGAACGGCGGTCTTTAACTTTGGCAAGCACAAAGGGAAGCCTGTGGCGCAGATCTTACAAAAGGAGCCTAGTTATTATAGCTGGATTATGAAGGGGGATTTTGCCTTGGATACCAAGCGGAAGCTGACGCAGATTAAGTTGCAAGGAAAGGAGTAGGGGCGTTACGAGCGCCTCGCTGTTGTTCCTTCCCTCGTTATTCCTTTTCTAGCCTTTCCTCGAAGGAGCTCTAGGAATCTCCCGTGGTATGCCCGTGTGTAGAATTTAGTGCTGAACGTGTTGTGTGAGATCCTTCACTTCGTTCAGGATGACAAAACTGGACGTGATTCGCTACGCGAATCACTAAACTGCTGTGGCTAGCTTGTAGCTACGCACGCTCTCGCTCCGGCTAGACTCCCTCGTTAAAACAGCCCCAGGATTGACAAATTCCTTTAATACGGCCAACTACCATTCCAGATATACACAAAATTTAATTAGCTTTGTTTTGTCCTCCCACGGGGAAATTCTGCGCAAGAAGTACCCAGGATTTCGTAACACAACAACAGCGCCTATTAATGAAACTACACACCCCCATCTCCGCAAAGCTTTTTGGTATTTCATGCCCCCAAAAAGACGCATCCGTCATTATTATCCCCGTCCCCTGGGAGGTGACCGTCTCGTCCCGTTCAGGTACCTCTCTTGGCCCAGAAAGCATTCTTAAGGCCTCTTATGAGCTTGACATTATTCGGCACGAATACAAAAAAGCAGAGGAAATGGGGGTGGCTATACTCCCTATTCCCCACGACTGGAAAACGCTGAGCGATACCCTAAGGCACCATACAGTGGGGTACATCCATGCTATGGAGTCCGGCTTTGAAAAGTCTAGCCTCAAAAAAGACATCGTAAAAAAGATAGACCACTATGCCTTCCAGCTCAAGGAAGATGTAAAAGCCAAGGCGATGACGCACCTACAAAAGGAGAAGATGGTGGGGGTATTGGGGGGAGATAACAGTGTCTCTTTGGGGCTTATGGAGGCATTGGCGAACATGCACGATGATTTTGGCATTTTGCAAATTGATGCGCATGCTGGCCTACGCAAGGCTTATCGCGGGTTTACCTACTCCCACGCCTCTATTATGCACAACGCCTTACAACTGACGCAAGTTACTAAGTTGGTGCAAGTGGGCCTACGCAGCTATTCTGAGGAGGAAGCGAAGAGAATTACTACTGAAAAGGGCCGTATTGTTCCCTTTCTGGATAGGGACCTCAAGCAAAAAATCTTTAATGGTACCTCATGGAAGGAGATTTGTGATGGCATTATGGCCACCTTGCCTGATAAGGTCTACATCAGCTTTGACATTGATGGCTTAGATGCCAAGCTCTGCCCTAGCACGGGAACGCCTGTGCCGGGAGGGCTGCAAGTTGATGAGGTGTGCTACTTGTTTGAGCAGGTTGTAAGCGCGGGTAAAAAGATTATTGGCTTCGATTTGTGTGAAGTAGCCCCGGGGGAGAATATGGACTGGGATGCACAAGTAGGTAGCCTTGTACTGTACAAGCTAGCCATGATGATGGGGGCTAGCCAGGGAAAAATACAGTTGTAGCCTAGGGCCTACTACTGGAAAAAAAGGACGTTGCAAATATTTGACTTATGAAAATTGCTAACCCCATTTATGATGTTGTCTTCAAGTATCTGATGGAAGATCCTGAGAGTGCCAAGCTGCTTTTAGGAGAGATCTTGCAAGAAGAGATTGTGGAGCTAAAATTTCTGCCGCAGGAAAGTGCTCTTCAGATTGATAAAGAAGCGCTAAAAGATCTCCCAACGTCTATCCAAGACGAAATCAAAAAGGGAGGACAGCTCAATATCTATCTGCAGCGCATGGACTTCACGGCCATGATTAAAACAAAGACTGGGAAGCTCAAGAAGGTGCTGATTGAAATCCAAAAGGCAAGATACTGGGAACAAATCCAACGCTTTCGGCGGTACTTGGGCAATGCCTATCTGCAGCGAGATGTAGACGGCGAGCACCGACCAATCATTGCTATCTACTTTTTAGGAAAGCCATTAAAGTCGACGAAAGTGCCGGTCTTAAGGGTAGAGAACCAACTTGTGGATGTTATACTCGACAAAAAAGTGCAGCTTGCAAAAGAAGAAGAGTCTATTGACCTTTTGATGCATAAAGGCATTATCATTCAAATCCCTTATTTGAAGAACCGCCATCGGAGTAAGCTGGAGGAGTTTTTGAGTGTATTTGAGCAAAGAAAAGCTTTGCAAAACGACGTGCACTTTTTAGAGTTAGATCCGGAAACGTACCCCAAGGAATACCGCGCTGTGGTGCGTCGCTTGGCACGTGCTGCTAGCACAGTGGAGATACGAAGGAACATGGACTTGGAAGATGAAGCGCAGGAAATGTTTGCCACCCAGGAGAAAAAACTGGAGGAAGAACAGAGAAAACTGGAGGAAGAACAAAGAAAAGGGCTAGAGAAAGACAAAAAGCTCGAGGAAAAAGATAAGGCACTAGAAGAACAATCTCAGGCATTAAAAGAACAATCTCAAGCATTAGAAGAACAATCCCAGGCATTAGCGCAGAAAGACAAAATGATTATTAGCTGCGTATTGGCGCTTCATCGTTCGGGAGAGAGCGTGGAAAAAATCATGGAGAAAACACAACTTACACACGGCAATATTCAAACAATTATCCAACAAGAGACAAAACAGTAACAACGCAACGCCTCGCAATACATGCCTAACCTCCCCCCTACCCTAATTAGCCAACTCAAACTTGATGAAGGCGCTGTTTTAGCCATCCATAAACCTTTGCATTGGACCTCCTTCGATGTGGTGAAAAAATTACGCTCCGCTTTATCCGTCAAGAAAGTGGGGCATGCCGGCACTCTAGACCCTTTGGCCACTGGGCTCCTGCTCGTCTGCACGGGTAAAAAGACAAAAACCATTAGCCATTATCAGGACTTGGAAAAGGTCTATACCGGCGAAATGATCCTTGGCCAAACAACCCCCTCTGTCGACTTGGAAACGGCGGTTGACAGCGAAA
>CAJQOF010000044.1 GCA_905479855.1 uncultured Cytophagales bacterium | reverse complement strand
ATTGCCACAAGCCGACAACGCCAAGGGGTGGCTCAAGGTGGGCGTTGCCTTTTCTGGGAAGGAAGTGACTACCTTTTCGCCAATGCACTAGCGCCACCATGGCACAACGATAAACACCATCTATATGAAACCAGAGATATCCGTAGGCATTAGCGATTTCAGAAAGCTCCGAGAGGAGCCAGGCCACTATCCCTTTGTCGATAAAAGCCTTTTTATCCGGGACGTTATTTCGGGTGATGAGGCCATGCTCTTTACCCGCCCTCGCCGCTTTGGTAAGACATTAAACCTCTCCATGCTCTACCACTACTTCTCCTGCACCGAGAAGGATACTGCTCGATTGTTTGATGGACTTAAGATACAAGAAGCAGGAGAGCGCTATAGGCAAGAGCAAGGGAAATACCCGACCATCTCCATTACGTTCAAGAACGTAGAGGCCGAATCATTCTCTGGAGCCTACGATAAAATAGCAGGTATAATCGCCAAGTGTTACAAGCAATTTAGCTACCTCCTTAATGGCGACCTTTTGGATGAACATGAAGTGGCCCTTTACAATCGCATACGTAGCAAGCAGGCTACGCAAGGGGAGGTTGAAACAAGCATTGGGCAATTGAGCGAATGGTTACGTAACTATCATGGAGAGAATGTTGTCCTGCTCATAGATGAATATGATGCCCCACTACATGCCGCCTACTTCAGTGGAGATGATGCTTACTATCAATCTACACGCACCTTAATGCGTGGTTTTTATGTCGATGCCGTAAAGGACAATAACTATCTCTACAAAAGCGTACTTACTGGCATATTGCAGCTAGCCAAAGACGATATGCTCTCCGGGTTAAGCAATGTGGTGGTCTATACCTTTCTAGACAGAAAGTACACTGCGCACTTTGGCTTTACGGAGGAAGAGGTTACCCAGCTCTTTCAAGCGCAGGAGATCACTGCTGACTTAAGGGAAATAAAAGACTGGTACAATGGCTACCACGTAGGAACCAACGTACTCTATAACCCCTGGTCTATTCTCTCTTGCTTGGGAGGAGATGGAGCGATAGAACCTTATTGGGTGAATGTGGGAGGGGATAGACAACTAAGGATGCTTATCACACAAGCAGGCCCAAATCTCCATGAACAGCTGGCGGCGCTGTTGCAAGGCAAAACCATTTTATCCCGCCTAGAAAAGGCACTAGCCCTGAGTGATCTTAAGCTCAGTGACAGGCCAACCCTTTCATTGCTCTATATGGCGGGCTATGTGAACGCGATAAAGACACCCAGTGATGTACCTGTGGCAAACCCTACCTATCAGCTGCGCATACCCAATAAGGAGGTACACAGTGCATTTGAACGCATTATTGAAAGATGGATACCCTCTCAAAATGAAAATAGCGAGATGGTACTGGCCTTTAATGCACTACTTGCAGGCAACACCCTACTCTTTGGCAGGAAGTTGCAGACAATAGCACAAACGATCTTTAGCTATTACGATACCAAAGGCGCCAAGCCAGAATGCTTTTATCACGGTTTTCTGCTAGGGCTTGTCTACCAGTTTAGTGCAACCTACATCATCCTCTCCAACCGCGAGGCAGGGGACGGCCGTGCCGACATTATCCTCCTACCTAAAGATGCCCAAAAGGGGCTAAAAGGCATTATTCTCGAGCTCAAGCAAACCCAAGATAGCAGCCAACTAGAGAAGATAGCCGAGGCTGCCTACCAGCAGATAGGGG
The DNA here is from genome assembly GCA_905479855.1 of uncultured Cytophagales bacterium. Lineage (GTDB taxonomy): Bacteria > Bacteroidota > Bacteroidia > Cytophagales > Amoebophilaceae > UBA8403. The sequence goes on along the minus strand of CAJQOF010000044.1, from coordinate 1,098 downwards.
AAAAGCAGTATTATCAGCTTCCCCAGGCCGAAAACGCCAAGGGGTGGCTCAAGGTGGGCATTGCCTTTGTGGGGAAAGAAGTGGCTGTTTTCTCAAAGTTAGACATTCCCAATACCTAGATACGAAGTACATTATGCCACGCGCCGCATTGCATAGCGTTCTCAGTAGTGGCCATTCCCATATACTCTGGGCAGTAATCTTTAGCTTTGCAGGAAAGTTCTATTCAGACACACCAACAACAAAACAGCCTTGAAAAAAGAAAAAATATTTTGGAACGGCCTATGCCTAGTAGGCCTATGGCTAGGACAAGTAAGTTGCGGAACTACCCCAACCAAAGAGCAAGAGGAGCAGACTACTCCAACTACTCCAACCAAGGATGATGCACCTAAACAGCCTCCCCTGGTAAAAGAGGACGTCAAGAAGATAGTGAATGACCTTTTTCCAGAGGTTTACACGAATGGCACAGATGGTCTAAAAGAACTTGAAGCTGGTCTAGGGCAGGAGGAGCAGACTACTCCACCCAAGGATGATGCACCTAAACAGCCTCCCCTGGTAAAAAAAGACGTCAAGAAGATAGTGAATGAGCTTTTGGCCGAAATTTACCCTGATGGAGAAAAAGACTTATCCGAAGAAAAAAAGAAAGTTATGCAACGCCTCCACGATGTTGCGCAAAATCCTAAAAAGCTTAATCTCTATAGCGGTACAAGTAGTTTCGCAACTACAGTTGCATTCGATGCGCTATGCTTAGTAGGGAAGGATGCTAACGATAATGGTAAGGTCAAAAAAATAATGCTGGCACTGAAAGAAGCAGGTGCGGACTTTACAAGGAGCTGGGAAAATGCAGCGGAAGGTATGACGCTGCTGCGTAAAGCAACAATGGGTGTAAATACAGCAGAGGCTGACATAAAAAGTGGGAATGCAATAATTGCCCTACTCTTGGAAGCAGCGCCAGAGGCAGCGACCAAGAGCTATCCCGGGAGTTTACCCATAGACCACTGTATTGGCAATGGGAATGTAGAAGGTGTGCGCATGCTGGCGGAAAAGATGCCAGCACACTTTTTTAGTGAGAAGCAGATAAGAGGAGGTATGACCTATAAA
>CAJQOF010000043.1 GCA_905479855.1 uncultured Cytophagales bacterium | reverse complement strand
GGGGGGAGGTTGTTGCCGAACGTTTACTCACGGGTCGCTGGATCGATTACGAACGGGCAGCGTTGTGCGCTCTTCGGTCATTTCGTTGCTGAGGGGTTGATCGTGAGTGACTACTACCTCTTCCCTTATGGCAGTACTGGCGTCTGCGCTATTTTGCGCTAGGGTTTCTGTTCGCGGCTGCTGGGGAATGTTTTTGCTGCGGAATAATAGGGCTACTGTGCGCTGCGCCACTAAGCGCTGCTGTATAATCTTGGCTATACCCGCCAAACGCGATCCCCCACTCCCCACAAAAGCACCGCGCAACTAGGCAACAAGTTGAAAACTGTGTATATTTGCCCCCTCTACAACATACCCTACTAGCATGAATGAGCTGATTAAACTGATTGAAGCTGAATCTAACACACGGCGTCAAGCGTTGCCCAACTTTAAAGCGGGTGATAACATCAACGTATCCGTAAAGATTAAGGAAGGCGCCAAGGAAAGAATACAACAATTCCAAGGCACCGTTATCCAGCGTAAAAACCCCAACACCAATGGCGAAACCTTTACCGTGAGGAAAGTTTCTGAAGGAGTAGGGGTAGAGCGCATCTTCCCACTGCTCTCTCCCAACATCGACAAGATAGAGGTAACCCGCCGCGGTGCTGTGCGGAGAGCGCGCCTTTATTACCTTCGCGGAAAACAAGGCAAGGCAGCCAGGATCAAGGAGAAGCGTATCTAGCGATTGGGTGCTGCAGCGCAGAAGAAAATAGCAACCATTACGTGTACCTCTTTAACAACCAACTTTGTTATGCAACAGCTTGGTATTGTACGAAAGACCGTAGCGGTATGTAATAACCTCAACTGCTCCTATTGTTATTGCTTCAATGGTATTGGTGATGCCTTCAAACGCCATTCTCCGTACATCGCCAGCGATACCATAGCGTGTATCCCCCGCTTTCTAAAGCAGGGGATAGCGGAACTACAGCGAGATGCAGTGTGCATTGGGGCTGCATGGTGGAGCGGCAATGCTGCAAAAACATACAGATTTAACTGGATATGCGGCCACTTCATGGAGCAGCTGGCGCCCTATGGGGCGTTTGTCTTGCAGACCAACGGCATGCCCCTCCACCAAGCCTGGGTAGCCCTTATGCAGAAGGACAAGATGGGGGTTAGCCTAGATGTCCCCAAAGCGCTTCATGAAAAGCACCAGGTAGACCACACCGAGCGAGGTAGCTACGATAAAGCAGTAGAAAAGATACACTTCTTTAACGCAAAAGCGCAACGAAGAAATATTCGCACATTAGGCGTCTTATCGGTGATCAATTCCGAACCCAAGGGCAAAGCGTGCTACAGGCTCTTTGTGGAGGGTATAGGGCGCGACGGCTTCAATTTTCTCTTCCCCAATAATAACGATTGCAACCCTCATACGTACACCGCCGAACAAGATGGCCGATTCATGGGGGAAGCATTGGATGAATGGACCAAGGATGATCATCCAGACACCACCTTTTCCTTTATAAAGTCTACCTTGGCATTGTTTTTTGGCGGCACTTCCATCTCCTATGGCATTAGCCCAGGAAATAAAGCGCAAATCCTCCTAGTTACTGTCGCCACCCATGGCCATTTGTCACCGGTCAACGAATGGCGCGCTACTGATCTTGGCATGATGCACACGGCCAACGTGGCCACCCCTTCCCTCAAAAACTTTCTCGCTATTCCGCTATGCCAAGAAATAGCCGAGCGCCAGCAAAATAGCCGAGCGCCTTGCTGTTGGGAGAATAGCTGCGGCGGAGGCGGCACCCTGCATAGATTCAGCCACAAAAGCACTCTTCCACGCCCTCCATCTACGGTAAGGGACGTATGTATGGGGATTAAACAGCGTCCTGGTGGGCGATATGCTCAAAAAAAATAGACCTACTAAAAGATACGCTGATGACAAAACTAAAACACTTATTATGCGGCCTACTATTGGTAAGCAGCACCCTTTGCCATGCCCTCACATTCCACTGCACCGATGATTCCTGGGGCGGCTTTGTCCACTACCTCTACAAAAATTGGGATGAGATAGCGGGGGAGCGTGGGAAGGACTTTGCCTTTTCCGACGAAGAGATTCTCGACCTCAATAGTCAACTTAAACTGGCAGCACGCAGGAGTTGCCCAGAGCGGGATGCCTTTTTCTTTGCACTAGCGCAGTTGGGAGATATTGAGCGGGTAGACCAGGTTACCCAAAGACTCAAAAATCCAGCGCGGGACTTTCTCTCTGTGCAAATCAAGGCAACCTACCCTATCTATCTTGAGAAAAGAAACGGAATAGACACCAAGGCCTACCCAGCAGAAATCGACAAGCTACTACATGAACACCAAGCCGCCATCGATGACTTTTTTGCGCGGCTCTTGGCCTTTTATGGCACGGCGGCTATTCCTTATGATCACTTCACCATCTACCTCTGCCCGGAAGTGGCCCCCCAGCAAGCTCCCCAAACCTTTGTTTTTGGGAGCAGCGTGCATTTTTTCGTCTCTTCTCATTTTCACCACCACACAGCGTACGAAAAAACAGCCTATTTAGGCACAGTGCTGCACGAAATTGCGCATGAAGTCTACCAAGATCAGCCTGAACCGCTGCAATGCAGTATCGATCACTTCTTCCGACACCACCCATTGCGGCATGCTCCTGTAGCCTACGCTTACCTCAACGAGGCCTTGGCCACTACGTTGGGCAATGGAATTTTGGTAAGTATGCTCACCGGTACGCCTGATATTAGCTATACGGGGCCCTATATACAGGGGTTTGCAGAGGAGATTTATGCGATGGCAGCGGGCTATATGCAGCAGAAAAAAACGATGGATGAGCCCTTTCTGGAGAGCGCTATTAAAGCGTTTGAAAGCCGATTCCCTGCCGGTAAGGATGAGCTGGTTCATCTGCTCCACTATAGGTATTACACCGTCCTTTCTAAACATTTTAACCACCATAAGGCAGCGAATGTTTTTTGGCACCATTTCCCAACATATTCTTTTTGCCATGCTCCTTATGATGACTTTGAAGAGATGGAAGAGGATAGGCTGAACCCTAAATATGAGCAAAACGCACCGGTAATTTTTATCCTCACCAAGAAAGAGGCGAAAAGCATAGTGAAGATGAAAAAGGGCCACCCCTACCTACACCACCTTCCGCAGCTCAAAAAAATTAAGCCTGGCTTTAGCCACTATAGCGACCAAGCAGATCGGCGCTATCTTTTCTTTGTGGTAGAAGACTATCAGGAACTGGAGGACCAGCTCACATCCCTGCAGCAGCGGGGGCATTTGTAGCAGCGGCTATGCTCCGAGCAGCAATATCTCTTGCCGCACCCAACGCGTGTCTAACTTAAAAGTTATCTTTGTGGCTTTCAACTGACTGCAGCTGTCATTTATCCTGCAGTTGAGGACGCACAAAGTAGATTGCCTATGAGTACCCAAGGACGCGTATTGGTAGCCATGAGTGGTGGCATAGATAGCTCTGTGGCGGCCGTAATGCTGCACGAGCAGGGCTACGAGGTGATTGGCCTCACCATGAAAACGTGGGACTATGCCAACAGCGGTGGAAAGAAGAAGGAGACCGGCTGCTGCACTTTAGATTCCATTAACGATGCACGAGAAATTGCGGTGGAGCTAGGGTTCCCGCACTTAATCTTAGATATCCGAGAGGAGTTTGGGGGCCATGTTATTAACCACTTTACCGCAGAATATTTAGCAGGCAGAACGCCCAACCCCTGTGTTTTGTGCAACACGCACATTAAGTGGGATGCGCTGCTGAGGCGGGCGGATAAACTGGATTGCCAGTACATTGCTACGGGCCACTATGCCAAGGTGCGCCAAGAGAATGATCGCTACATTATCTCTAAGGGCAGGGATACGAACAAAGACCAGTCTTATGCGCTTTGGGGCGTTTCGCAAGAGAGTTTAAGCAGAACCATGCTCCCCTTGGGCGATTTAACTAAACCGGAGATCCGTGCCTTTGCGGAGAAAAAAGGATTCAAGAACTTACTGAGCAAGTCAGAGTCGTACGAAATCTGCTTTATCCCAGACAATGATTACCGCGGCTTTCTAAAGCGCAGGGTACCTGGCCTGGAGGAACAAGTAAATGGCGGAGACTTTGTGCTAGAAGAGGGCACGGTAGTGGGCCAGCATGAGGGGTATCCTTTTTATACCGTAGGGCAACGTAGAGGGCTAGGTATTTCACTAGGCTATCCTGTCTACGTAATAGAGATTAAGAAAGCGGAGAACCAAGTAGTGCTGGGCACCTTTGATGCGTTGGCCAGGGACGGCATGTATGTGGGCAAGCTTACCATGAGCAAGTATCCCGACCTACAAGGCCGTAAAGTGGATACAGTGACCAAGGTGCGGTATAACGACCAGGGCACCCCGGCCGTTATTGAGCAAGAGGGGGATACCATGAAAGTATTTTTTGGCAAAGGGGTAGATGCCATAACGCCAGGCCAAGCCGCTGTCTTCTATGAGGGTGAAGATGTGCTCGGGGGGGGGTGGATTACCCGCTCCTTTCAGCAAAAGCCCCCCTTTCCCACCGCTGTAGCGCGCAAGTGAGCCAAGCCAACCATGAAAAAAGTCCATTCTAACTACCCCAAGGCCATTGCATGGTTTGTGCTGAGCCTCATTGTCAGCTGCGGCAACGATGCCATTACCAAGTACATTGGCGCCCACACTAGCGCTTGGCAAATTGCCTTTTTTCGTTGCCTCTTTGGTGCGATAAGCCTGCTGCCATGGATGCTTTACCAGGGGGCAAGCTCCTTTAAAACCCAGAGACCCCTGCTGCACGTTGTCCGTGGCGGGCTGTTATTTGCCGCCATCGGTTTGTGGAGCCATGGTGTAAAGACATCCCCCATTACCACCGCTACCATCATGAGCTTTACGGTGCCCATTTTTGTGCTCCTCTTGGCGCATATCTTCCTCAAAGAGCATGTTACATGGCCCATGTGGGCGGCTACCCTCATTGGCTTTCTCGGCATTACGCTGGTGCTGCAGCCCAGCCACTGCACTTACCAGCCTAGCGCCCTATGTTTTTTGCTAGCCGCTGCACTCTTTGGGACGCTCGATGTAATCAACAAGAAGTACGTTACCCAGGAGCCGATGCACTGCATGCTATTCTATTCTTCGCTAGTGGCCACAATGCTCTTGGCGCCGCCAGCAGCCTACGGGGGCCCTATGCCTACGGGGAATACCCTACTGTGGCTTTTTGCGCTAGGCATTGGCAGCAACCTCATTCTCTATTTTGTGCTCAAGGCTTTTTCGTGGGGCAGCGTTTCCTCTTTGGCGCCCGTTCGCTATCTAGAGCTACTCATCTCTATGGGGGCGGGCTATCTCTTTTTCCAAGAATTGCCGAGTGAAAGCAGCTACCTGGGCGCCGCTATTATTATTCCTTGTACGCTGTTTATTGTGTGGTACCAGAGTTGTAAGGCGGAGGAGTAGGGGTATTTTGTGGTTGGATTGTTACCGAAGAGAAAGCGTGCGGAAAGAACGGTGGGGCAAACAGCAAGGGTATCAACCATTGCTGTTATGGCTTTTTCGCCGATATTGTCTTGTTCGGACTTATCGTAGATGGAAAGTAGGTAAACTACCTGCCCTGCCACCTGTATGTTGGTAATGACGCTTGCTCCTCCAGACTTGCCTTTAGATGTGATGGCAAGGCGTAGCTTATAGCAGTTCCTTCCAATAGGGACGCCTTGTAGGGGGGCTTTCTTTAAAGAAGCGCCCAACTTTGCCAAGTCAGCTTTAAGTGAAGGATATTTCTTGTGCAGTTTCTTGACATCGTGGTTAAAATCCTCGGTATCAAAAATGCTATAACTCATCCAGTAATTGATCTAGCGTTTGCAGCGCAATCTCTCCCCGTTTGTGTGCGTTTACTTGCGCTACTGCTCTTGCAAGCCCTAGCAATAGGTCGGGTTTGGGTGGGGCAGGCTTAACGGTACGCACCATAGCGCTGGCTAGCGGTTTTGAAAGCCGTTTAGCTGTACGGGAGCATACGGCTACCGAATGTGTGGGGATAACTGTTTCCATGGCAGTTTTGGGCAATGCGTTACGAATTTAGTTGGACGGCTGTAATGAGCATATAGGGTATGGTCAAGTTGGCTAACGTTAAACATCAAGGGTATCGAGGATTGCTGTTATGGCTTTTTCGCCGATATTGTCTTGTTCAGACTTATCGTAGATGGAAAGTAGGTAAACTACCTGCCCTGCCACGTGTATATTGGTAATAACTCTTGCTCCTCCAGACTTTCCCTTGCCTTTAGATGTGATGGCAAGGCGTATTTTATAGCAGCTCCTTCCAATAGCCGTACCCTGCTTTGGATCCGATTTCAGTGAAGAGATTAGCTTCTTCATATCAGCCTCCAAAGAACGGTATTTTTTTGTGAGTGTTCTGGCATTGTGTTTGAAGTAATTGCTATAAACTACCCTAAAATTCATCGAACAATTGGCTTGCATCAGGCAGCGCAATCTCTCCCCGTTTGTGTGCGTTTACTTGCGCTACTGCTCTTGCAAGCCCTAGCAATAGGTCGGGTTTGGGTGGGGCAGGCTTAACGGTACGCACCATAGCGCTGGCTAGCGGTTTTGAAAGCC
>CAJQOF010000042.1 GCA_905479855.1 uncultured Cytophagales bacterium | reverse complement strand
AGCAACAGCCAAGGCCCAACCTGGGTTTAGAATATGTCTTGATTGGCTTGCTCGAGCTTATTAAGCCGTTCTTTTGCACCGATCCTCCGCTGTTTTTCTTGTAAAATCATCCTACACAGGCAAAAAACAGTGTTGAATGGCTACTAAGGTAGTTCTTTCATCATTAAATCTGACACAGTCATTTTTTATGCGCAATAAATTGGCAATCCTTGCCCAAAATAGCTTCCAAAAAGCACCGCTCACTGCTCAGGAACATTGATTTTAAAGTACGCCAGGCATTGCTGTAATTGCCCTCTTTTTAGTGCCCAGGTGCCGCAACTATAAGGCGAGTGTCCAAACGGTACAAAGCGCACCGCTTTTCTGTTGTTTTCTTGGCTACGGCCCCACACGCTTAGCAGGAGGCAGATAACAGCAGCCTTGTAGAGAAGAAGAAAGAGTTTAGCAAGAAGAGAGCAGAAGGACTTGCTGTGCACCGTTTACCGGGCTGGAATCTTCTTGCCACATCGCAAAAAAACACGGCCTACAGCAAAGAGGGGCATATTTTAACAAAAAAAGGTTTGCCATTACAAAAAAGAGCCTTATAATTGCAGCCAGTGAGAGACAGAAAAGGAGGCCAAGTAGTACCTACGCCTCCAAGCAGCAGTAGAAAGTTGTACACCATCAACCAACACAACCCCAACACAACCTATGCATGTCCTATCTACCCCTCCCCCCCGAGTTCTTTGCGCCCGTGTAGCCAAAGGCTAGCCAACCTGCCGCCGCTTGCCGCAGAGCCGGGCAAAGTTTCTAATTCCTATAAATTCTTGCCGTTTGGCCTAGCGCGCTCAGCCTGTTGTGCGTTGCTGGGCCTCTTTTTGCTTATAGGCTGCAATGGTGTGGCCACAGGGCTGGGTATGCATGAGAACGATAGCGAAACCAAAGAGGCCGAAGAAGAGGTAGTGGATAGTGATGTGGAGGCAATGGCGCATAGTATAGTAGGGAGAAGTAAGGGAAACCCAAACTACTCTTTTTAATTGTTCAACTAAAAACTAAATCATGGAAAAAATAGTATTTGTTGGGTCTTCTTGGGTATTCGCAAAATATAGCTATTTGGCTTGTCAAATTTTGGGATATAAACCCGTTTTTATGGGTGACCTTAATTTTTATTCAGAGGAGATCCAGGAAAGCATAAAGAAATGTGAATATTACGACGTTGACATTAATTCGGTTGATGATATGCACCAACTGATCATAGATAAAGGCATTGATAATATTGCAGGTATAACCACTTCTGCAGATAGTAAACTTAAAAATGCTATACTGTTGGGGAAAAAGCTTGGGAACACTAAATACCCCGACGAACATATCTTAGGGGTAACGGATAAATATGAGGTGGTAAAACTAATTCCAGAATACAGTCCTATAAGCCTCACTTTTCATAAGGAAAAAATCCCCTATAAACAGATTTTGGATCTTTTAGCACAACAAAAAACGCTTTTTTTAAAGCCTAGGCATGGATCAGGAGGAACCGGTATTAAAACAATCAACAATAGCCAAGACGTCAACGAGCTATCATCCTATTTAGGGCAGTTTAAGGAAGATACTTGGTTGGTGCAGCAAGTTATTCAGGGAGAGCTATACAGCCTTGAAGGTTATTGTGTGGATGGTCAGATTAAAGTACTTGGTTTTAGCACGCGTGATCGTATTGGCGCCACTGAAATGACCAACCACTTTCCAGTAGCATTGCAGAAAGAAGTTAGTGATGACTCTTTCAAAGCACTCTGCCTTTTGATAGAAAGATCGGGTTTTAGATATGGACACTTTCATGCCGAATTTCTCTCAGATGGTGAACAAGTCTATTTAATAGATGCAAACTTTGGAAGAATGGCAGGTGGCGCATTTATAGAGCAAATAAGCGTAGCTATGCAGAAAAGACCAGAAGAAATTGTGGCACATATTATATCTGTAGGTCTATTCAGTAAAGAGAGAGAGGACTTTTCGCTATCCCAAAAAGACCTTTCTAAAACTGTAGCAATTTCCTTTGGATTGGAAGAGTCGGCTCATTATCTCCAGGTAATCAAACCCAAAAGATTGGATAGCAATTACTATACTAGCATAGCTAATGAAAACAGCTTTGTGGAAGCAGTCGGCAAGAATGACTATTCCTGGATTGGTATCATTGTAGGCAAAGAGAAATCAGTTCTTAAGGATATTCAGCAAATAAAAATTAAAACAACAACAGGAATAAAATCTGCAAAATACTTTCTTCGTTCAGATTTGAGTGGGCTTGTTATTGGGAAAGAAGAAAACTCAAAAAGTAACTTCACGGTTACAGAGATAAGAATAGTGCCTGGAGACCTTAAAATTCAACGCAGTAATTGTTAGTAGAAAGCGGAGAACCTCAACTAGTCCAACTTATATGCGTTTATCAACGTGCCGTAAAGCATCTACAGTATTGGGCCACCCCAAGGGGTTATTCATTCTTTCTCTGATAGAAATACTGGAGAGATTTAGCTATCATGGCGTACGTGTAGTGTTGGTCCTTTTTTTGGTAGATCACTCCCAAGGCTTGGGCTTGTCAGAAGCCGCCGCCCTTAGGGTATACGGCATCTACCTAATGATGGGGTATCTGCTAGCAATTCCTGGTGGAGTTCTAGCAGATCGTTATATAGGACAAAGGGCAGCGGTACTATTGGGAGCCGTCCTACATTGCATTGGACTTTTGTTGCTGGCTTTCGACAATAGTGTGTGGACGGTACTGGTGGGGTTGAGTTTGGCAGTTTTGGGCGTTGGTTTGTTAAAACCAAATATTACGGCTATGGTGGCCGCGCTTTATGAAGAGAACAAAACAGGGCGGGATAAAGGCATCACTGTCTTTTATATGGCCATTAATATAGGTGCAATGTTTGGACCCCTTATTGTTGGTTTTGTGGGAGAAGTATATGGATGGCATTATGCTTTTACTATTTCTGGGGGGGCGCTTTTGGTAAGCATTATTATTTTTATAACAGGAAAGAGGCATCTAACAGCTACTGCCGTTAGTTCCCACCGTGGTGTTGAAGGGGAGAAAAA
>CAJQOF010000041.1 GCA_905479855.1 uncultured Cytophagales bacterium | reverse complement strand
CTTCCAGGTTCCAATTCATGTTCTCCAAGATATCCGAAGCGCTGGTTAATAGATGTGCCTGATGGTTTTTTATTAAGTGGTGGCAACCGACAGAAGCGGGGTCATAAATACCACCAGACACGGCAAACACCTCCCGGTTATACTCATTTGCATAGATCGCTGTAAGCAAAGCGCCACTTTTTTTTCCTGCTTCTACTACAATTACGGCATCTGACATTCCCGCAATAATGCGATTTCTCGCAGGGAACTGGTGTGTTTCTGGCTTAGTTTGGAGGGGATATTCACTGAGCAGGCCACCTTGCACCAACATCTCTTCTGCAATATTTTTGTGCACTGAAGGGTAAACAACATCCACGCCACCGGCTACTACTGCAAGTGTTGGTAAGCCTAACTCCATGGCTGTTTTATGGGCGTGGATATCAACCCCATAGGCTAGACCACTCACTATAAGAACAGGATAGGCAGCAAGCTCATTAAGCAGCGTTTCTACCACTTTTTTGCCATAATCAGTGGCTCTCCTTGTGCCTACAATACTGATAATTTTAGTCTTATTGAGATCTACATTGCCACGCATATAGAGTAAAGTTGGGGCAGCATAAATATGCTTCAGCCGTTCTGGGTAGGCAGCTTCCCAGGGCGTTATTACACGTACGCCTGCCTTTTTATGGCGCTCCAACCGCTCAAAAGCTTTGGCATATAAATCAGCACCAGCATTGCGTATGGTTTCTGCCAACCGCTTGTTACTACCTATCGCTTGAGCAAGTTCTTTTTGGGAACGTTGGAAGATAGCCCGCGCTGACCCAAACTGGGTCATAAGCTTGTTGGCGTGCACATACCCTACTCCTTTTATTTGGCTAAGGACTACCTGGTATACTTTTTCTATACTTTCCATGGTCTTAAGTTTAAGCCGAAGTTACTGCTTTTCCTTTGGGCAAAAAAAGTTTTTACAGCACTTTTTTGCCCACAATTTAGCAGATATGCGCTAGCACTGTTTCTAGTTGTAGGGAGCGGGAGGCTTTAATGAGGAGTGCGGTATTGCTAAAGCTTTGTTGACCGAGATAGGCTGCCAAATCGCTTTTTTCAAGAAAGTACAAGGCATTGGAATTAGCACTTTTTGCCGCTACCATACGAGGTCCGCACAGCAAAACTGCCTTATACGTCGCTTGCGTGGTGAAGGCAACTAACGCTTGATGGGCTTCCTCACTTTCTTCACCCAATTCATCCATATCTCCCAAAATAAGCACCTTATGGAGGGAAGGAATTAAATGCAACGCTTTAATAGCCCCTATTGTAGAAGCAAGGTTGGCATTATAGGCATCTAAAAGGATAGCATTGGTGGCTCTTTTTATGATTTGAGAGCGATTATTCTGGGGACAATAACTTTTAATGGCCTCATTTGCCTTAGTGGCATCAACCGCAAAGTATTTAGCCACACACAATGCAGCAGCAATATTATAAAAATGGTAGTGCCCCAACAGATTAGAAGCAACAATCTGCCCATTTTCACGACGATAGGTTACAAACGGCTTTTCTTCTACCAATTGACAATGCAAAAAGTTAGCCTGCTGAGGATAAGTAATAGCCCCCGAAAAACTTTTTGCCATTTCCGCCAGCGTGTCATCTATGGAATTGAGGAATACCACACCCTTGTTATGCTGTAAATAATTATACAACTCTCCTTTCCCACGCATTACCCCTTCCAAGCTGCCAAAACCTTCCATGTGAACACGGCCCACATTCGTAATGAGCCCATGTGTAGGCATTGCTATTTGGCACAACTGCGCTATTTCTCCAACATGGTTAGCCCCCATTTCTACTACTGCTATCTCTGTTTCTGGCTTAATAGAGAGCAGAGTAAGCGGTACGCCAATATGGTTGTTGAGATTTCCCTTGGTAGCCGTTGTAACATAGCGACAACGCAACACTGCTTGGATCAACTCCTTCGTAGTGGTTTTTCCACTCGACCCAGTAATACCGATAACAGGAATATTGCACTGCCTTCTGTGGTGGTTCGCCAATCTTTGCAGCGTCGACAGCACATCCTCAACAAGTATATACCGCGCATCCATTTTGTACTGCGCATCATCAATAACAGCATAAGAGGCCCCTTTTTTAAGCGCTTCTGCAGCAAATAAGTTTCCATCTAACGAGGTTCCTTGCAACGCAAAAAATATTGCCCCGGGAGTGAGCTGCCTAGCGTCTATAGCGATGTTGCTATGGACAAGATATTGCTGATAAAGAGCGGCAATCAGATCGGTTGAAATTTCCATATTTATACGAGGATAAAGCTTGCTATTAAACAAACGCAAAATAACGTAACGGTAGGTTCATAAAATATTCTTAAATTTACGCCGTACAAAACTCCCTACTTCCACATCAATGGCGCATTTTACCAATACCGCCCCCCAGCAAGAAACAGCCGTTCTAGTAGCGCTCACCACGCCAAAGCAGCCTCGTGCCAAAACCGAAGAGTACTTGCGTGAGCTTGCATCTTTAGCAGACACATTGGGTATAGCAACACTGCATACGTTCACCCAGAAAGTAGATACG
>CAJQOF010000040.1 GCA_905479855.1 uncultured Cytophagales bacterium | reverse complement strand
TACAGAGTTTGGGTTTCACTTAATTAAGCTTATTGCACGAGAAAAGGACCGCTATAGTACACAACATATTTTGCTCAAGCCCAACCCCCAAGCGCTGGATATAGAAGGTGCAAAAGTAGCGTTAAACCAGCTGCGAATTAGCATCTTGGCTGGAGCGGTCACCTTCGTAGGAGCAGCGCAGCAGGCGTCTGAAGATCCTATAACTGCCACTGTTGGTGGATTGCTTACCAACAAAGAGGGGGGAACAAGAATGGCGGTGGATGTTTTACCACCAGCGGTCTACTTTGCTATAGAGCACCTTGCGCCTGGCACCATCTCTGAGCCGCTTTCGTTTACTGCCCATGACAACCGAGAAGCAATGCGCCTCTTGTTTTTAGAAGAAAGAATCCCGCCACACCAAGCTAATCTCACCCAGGATTACACAGATATTCAGCAACTATTGATAGAGAAAAAACGGGAAACGGCGTTGCAAGCATGGTTTGATCGCACTCGGGCCAACACCAAGATTACGGTGGCACCTGAATACGAAGGCTGCGCGTTATTGCGGTAGTTATGCCAGAGAAAACAGATCGCTACTTTCTGCAAATAGCCTACCTGGGCACACGCTACCATGGCTGGCAGATACAGCAGAATGCCACCACAGTGCAAGGGGTAATTCAAACTTGCCTGGCGCAAGTGCTTCGAAGACCAGTGCAGATTGTGGGAAGCAGCAGAACTGACACAGGTGTCCATGCCCGGCAGCAGTGTGCCCATGTAGACCTACCGCATGCAACAGATATAGCGCATCTTCGCTACCAGCTCAACGCAGTCTTGCCGCCAGACATCGCCGTTGAGGAAATCCATCCTGTTCACGCCAATGCCCATGCCCGCTTTGATGCTTCTTTTAGAACGTATGAATACACCATTGCACAAAACAAAAGTCCTTTTCAGCTAGGAAGAAGCTGCTTACTCTACAAAGAACTGGATGCCTCAAAGATGAACGAAGCAGCGGCTATTTTATGCCAGAAAAAGGATTTTCAATCGCTCTGTAGGGCCCGGCCAGGTGATGCGCATTTCGTGTGCACAATGATGGAGGCTGGTTGGGTGGCGCAAGGCAACACGCTCCTCTTTCGCATTAAGGCCAACCGTTTTTTGCGCAGCATGGTTAGGATTATTGTCAGCCTTTTGCTCAAAATAGGCCGTCACCAATTAAGCTTAGCAGATTTTGAGGCGATTATTGATAAAAAGGAACGGAACACCGCAATCATCTTGGTCCCTGCACGGGGGCTCTCCCTAACCCAGGTAGCCTACCCAACCACGCTATTTCTGGCTAATTCCTGATGAAAAATTTGTACCAATTAGCCGGCGAGTATTAGCTTTGCGCCACGCTTAAAACCCATTTACCATGCAAGAAAAACTAACACTTAGAAACAAACCCACTGCCCCTCCCTACGATCCAACCGCCCCTCCAGTGTTAGACATTAAGGAAATTACGCGCAGACTTCCGCACCGCTATCCCTTTCAATTGGTAGACAAGATCATTCATCTGGATGAACAGTGCGTTACTGGGGTAAAGAATGTAACGATCAACGAACCCTTTTTTCAAGGCCACTTTCCTGGGGAGCCTATTATGCCAGGGGTGCTGCAGGTAGAGGCGCTTGCCCAAACGGGCGGAATATTGGTGCTGAACACCGTGCCAGATCCGGAAAACTATTTAACCTATTTCTTGGGCATTGATGCGTGCCGGTTTAGGAAGATGGTAGTGCCGGGGGATACCTTGGTGATGCACTGCAAGTTGCTCACTGAGATTAAGCGAGGTTTTTCCAAGATGAGTGGGCAGATCTTTGTAGGCGATAAACTCACCTGTGAAGTGACCATGTTGGCCCAGATTGCGAAGAAAGCTGACAGCGAAAAATAGCTTTTTCGTTAACAACGCTATCGCGTAGAAAACCACCGTAAAGATTGCCGTACTGCGAACTGAATTCCTGATCAACTGCCAGTAGTACTTTGTTTGTTGAGGCTATTTGCCAATGGAGGTGCAACTAATTCAAGTAAAAGCCGCTCGGTTGCCACGTTGGGTAACAGCGCGTACCGTATACGTTTTACTGATTTTTGACACAAAAAATCACACTTATGATGACCATACAAACCAAAGAGCGCGCTTACAGCCCATTCCATAGTTTCGTGGCCATGTTGCTGCTGTTGAGCATGTTGGTGCAGAGTTGTGGTACCAGGGGGCTGGGTATGAAGGATGGGGACTTTTCTAAGGAAGAACCAGGTATCCTACAAGGACGTATAGCAAGCCCGCTACCCAATGTAGAATTATGTGCAAGTGCACAGGCAGAACCACCTGCTACTATAGCTAGCGCGGATGGTGCAAATATGACGAGCCCGACGCAACCAACAAGCAGCGGAGGTAAAGAAGAGACCACCACAGCAACACACGTTAAGAGCAGAAGCGTGGATGCTGATAGCCTAGATGAGCAAGAGTGGGTTCCTAAGAAGACTAAAAGGGATTCACTGGCAGATAAAGAAGAATGGGGAGCGCCGGCTATGACGAGTACGGAAACGAATGAATACTATCAGAAAGCAGTGCTGGCTTTGGATGTTCTTTTTAACCCGCCCTCTTCCAGCGATTTTTCTGATTTTTTACTTAACAGGGTTAGAGATCCTAGATGGCGCAAACGTATGCCAGATCCAGAACATATACCTAACGCATTTAAAGTAGCACACAGGCTGCTCGATGATTTAAAAACAGGAAAAGCAAACTTTCGCTATTTAACCAATGCTTATAATGGCATAAGAGACTACTGTGCTGGAGATGACATTTATGGTGTAGATATGTCTCTCCTTGCTAAGGTCAGACCGGAAAGTAGGCGTCAATTTAATCATCTAAAGTTTAGGCAAGTACCATGGAATATAAACTGGGAGAAACAGAAAGGAAATGAGGATTTACCCCGACCCTTGTTGAACCTTAACCTTCTAATGGCAGAAGCAATTTCTGGTGCTTGGGGCTTTAATCCATTTGGCAAAGAGTTGTTTTTTGTACTAAACGGCTGTGCGCAGGAAGGGGGTGAATCTATCTCTTTTAGTCTTAACCAGATTCCTAATATATACTCGCCATTCACCTATTTTCATCGTTTGATCATTTTGAACAGGAGAGAGCCTGGTTTTTTTAGGCCATTGGAGCTTATCGGCTGGGCGCTTAATGCTGCGAGTATAAATATCAACGAACCTGTACTGCCCAATCCTGGTCTAGCACCAACATGGGTTGCGTTGCATAAACCTCATTATGGTGCTACCTCCTTACACTTAGTAGTTGATACTTACCGGATTAAGGAACAGCCAGCTATAATCAACCTTTTGCTAAACCATAAAGCAGACCCAACCATTAAGAACAGACAAGGCGCTACCCCTCTTGAAGAGATGCAAAAAATAGCAGGAAAAAAGAGCTTCACGTCTATCCAAGATAGCCGAAGTATCTGCCTACTAGCAGATGCAATGGTAAAGGACAATGCAGGTATGCTGAATAAAAAAAGAGAGTGCGCGCAAGCCAGGGCTGACAAAAAAGTAAATAAGTATCCTGATGAATTGAACAGCATGATCTATGCTTCTGTTATCAAAAAATATAATAACATGTTTTCTAAAAGACCTTATATATCTGCTGCCACAATAGAAAAGTATATGGATCAATTAAAGCAAGGGGTAAGGTTTAAAGATCTTTGTAAAACACATGAACTATATCCTGAGCTGACTCCTCGTGCGATGATGAATGAATGTAACGGTAGAAACGCAATGGCTCTAGTAATTCAACACTGGAAAGGGGAGGAGCGAAAAAAACTAATAGAACTTCTAATCTTCCAGAATGAGGACAATAATTGCTTACCGGCCAGGAGTTTATTAGTCTTTACCACTGCGTCTATGGCCTATACTACACTTAATGCAATGAGAAGATCGACTGAAGTTTCCCATAGTGAGGGGGTATCTATCCCAGATGCA
>CAJQOF010000039.1 GCA_905479855.1 uncultured Cytophagales bacterium | reverse complement strand
TACAACTGCTTTTTGTTGGTCCATTGGGAGCACTTTCAGTATGTGAATGACGCAATAGCAAGAGAAAAAGAGGTTAAGAATTGGTCCAGAGCAAAGAAAGAAGCGCTGATAAATACTTTTAACCCGGACTGGAAATTCCTCAACGATGAGGTCGGTTGTCCCTCTATGTGAGATCCTTCGTTGCGCCCATTCTTTGGCTGCTTCGCTGCGCGAAGCAGCCCTGGCTTTGTCATCCTGAGCCATGTCCCGAGCTTTCGTGAGGGAGCAGCGAAGGATCTTAGCCGTATTGTCTACAAGCTGCTCCGCTGTCATCCCGAGCCCTGCGAGGGATTTCGTGTGGTGTATCCACATCTGCAATAGTCTGCGTAGCCTGCAGCTACGCACTTACCTATTCCGCTTGCTGTAGCATTTATTGGTGCGTAGCTACAAGCTACGCACAGCGAGTGGAGGGCGACGCAGTCGCCCTCCACTCGCTGCCATTCCAACCCCACCAATCACCCCTAATTTGCATAACCCCAACCGCTGTGGCTATCTTTGTGGATTGTTTAATCTGTTTTTAACTAAACCAATATCCTATTATGTCTTCATCAACGAGCGACGACTCGGCCACTTTCTTGGGACATCCCAAGGGCTTATTTATTCTTTTTTTAACCGAAATGTGGGAGCGATTTAGCTTCTACGGCATGCGTGCCATTCTGGTGCTCTTCCTCGTAGACCGAGCCAAGGGGGGCTTTGGCTGGACGGAAGTTGAGGCGCTTGAACTACTCGGCACCTATGCCATGATGGTCTACGTACTGGGCATTCCTGGTGGTTTTTTGGCCGACCGCTACATAGGCCAAAGGGCGGCAGTATTGTGGGGGGGGGTATTCCAATGCATTGGCCACTTCACGTTGGCATTCAGCGACGAATCTACCTTTATTGTTGGGTTGGTTTGCATTGCCATAGGCACCGGGCTGCTCAAGCCTAATATCTCTACCATGGTAGGCGGCCTCTACAAAAAGGGGGATGCGCGGCGTGATGGTGGGTTTACCATCTTCTACATGGGCATCAATATCGGAGCCATGCTTTCCTCTCTCCTCGTTGGTTATATTGGTGAAGAATATGGGTGGCACTATGGCTTTGGCCTTGCCGGGTTTGGTATTTTGATAGGCATCGTTACTTTTCTTTTAGGCAAAAAGCATTTGGGAGCGGTAGGAGCAAAGCCCCAGAAAAGCAATGTGATCAATGCAGATGGCAGCAAGGGTGGCACCCCCTCTCAGCGCCTATCTTTTACCCAAGAAGAAAAGGATCGCCTTATTGTGCTTTTTATATGCTTTACTGTCGTATTCTCCTTTTTTGTAGCCTTTGAGCAAGCAGGAGGGCTCATGAACCTCTATGCAGACAAGTACACCAACCGGTATGTTCTGGGGTGGGAAGTACCCGCCAGTACGCTGCAGGCGCTTAATCCTGCCTTTATCATGCTCTTTGGGCCCATCGTATCCATCATTTGGATGGGGCTATCCAAGCGCTACCCGCATATCTCTTCCATCTACAAAATGGGCGTAGGCAATATCATTACCGGGCTCAGCTTTTTGTTCATGGTAGGCGCTGCTTTGCAAATGCAATGCTCACCAGTAGCGCAATCTGGGCTATACTGGATAGCGGGCGCCTATTTCCTCCAAACCATGGGGGAACTATGCCTATCACCCGTATCACTATCCTTTATCACCAAAGTAGCCCCCAAGCGCGTGAAGTCCTCCATGATGGGGATTTTCTTTGCCGTGATAGGGATGGCCAACTGGGCCGCCGCCAAGGTTGGTGCGCAGTCTGCCTTGTTGGGTGACTTGACGATCTTCCAGCTCTTATTCGTCATCACAGTGCTGTTGGGAATTCCGTTTATCATCTTCAACAAAAGACTCATGAAGCTCACCCATGGCAGCGAGCAAATTATTCAAGAAGAAGCGTAGAACGGCCAATATTGTAATGCACGCTGTGTAGAGGATCGCCACGCCCCCCCAGGCCAGCGTTCCTCGGCGCGGGGTGTTTTTATGCGCCAAAATGGCATAGCGGCCGATGGGTTAACAACTCTGGCACGGCGCTTGCTATCTTCATCCGCATCAAGTAATGTAGCGCATTGTAAAACTTAATTTAACACAAAAGACATGGGAAAAATTATTGGAATTGACTTAGGAACCACCAACTCTTGTGTGGCGGTGATGGAGGGCAACGAGCCTGTTGTTATTGCCAACAGTGAGGGAAAGCGCACTACACCTTCTATTGTTGCTTTCTTAAACGGGGGTAAAGGCGAGCGCAAGGTAGGAGACCCTGCCAAGCGCCAAGCAATCATTAACCCAGAAAACACCATCAGCTCTGTAAAGCGGTTTATGGGGAAAAAGTACGCGGAAGTAGCAGAAGAGATTAAAGAAATGCCTTATAAAGTGGAAAAGGGCAGCAACGGTGTTGTAAGCGTCAAGATAGGTGACCGGATGTACGCTCCCCAGGAAATATCGGCGATGATCTTGCAAAAGATGAAAACAACAGCTGAGGACTACTTGGGCAGTGAGGTAAAAGAGGCGGTGATCACGGTGCCTGCTTACTTCAACGATGCTGAGCGGCAGGCGACCAAAGAGGCGGGCAAGATTGCGGGGCTAGATGTAAAGCGTATTATTAACGAACCTACTGCTGCGGCTTTGGCTTATGGGCTGGATAAAAAGCACAAGGATGTGAAGATTGCTGTCTTTGACTTGGGAGGGGGGACCTTTGACGTCTCTATCTTGGAGCTAGGAGATGGTGTTTTTGAGGTAAAATCGACCAACGGAGATGTCCATTTGGGCGGTGATGATTTCGACCAGAAGATCATCAACTGGTTGGCAGACACCTTCAAAAAGGAGGAAGGGCTAGATTTAAAGAAAGACCCAACGGCTTTGCAACGTTTGAAAGAAGCCGCGGAGAAGGTAAAGATAGAACTCTCTAGTGCTACGACCACAGAGGTGAATCTGCCCTACATTATGGCGGTAGATGGCATGCCCAAGCACTTGGTGAAAACTATTACCAGAGCGCAGTTTGAGCAACTTACTGATGATTTGGTGAAAAGAACACTAGCGCCGTGCAAAAAGGCGTTGAAAGATGCTCGGCTTCAAACTTCAGACATCGATGAGGTGATCTTGGTGGGAGGCTCTACCCGAATTCCAAAGATTCAAGAAGAGGTAGAGAAATTCTTTGGCAGGAAAGCCTCCAAAGGGGTAAATCCAGATGAGGTGGTGGCCATTGGTGCCGCTATTCAGGGTGGCGTTCTTACTGGTGAGGTAAAAGACGTATTGTTGCTGGATGTTACGCCGCTTTCTCTTGGGCTAGAAACCATGGGCAGTGTATTCACCAAGCTAATAGAGGCCAATACGACCATACCGACCGCGAAGTCCCAGACATTCTCCACGGCATCTGATAACCAATCTTCTGTAGAGATCCATGTGCTGCAAGGTGAACGACCTATGGCCAAGGACAACCGGAGCATTGGCCGGTTTCATCTGGATGGAATTCCTACTGCGCAAAGAGGGGTTCCGCAGATTGAGGTGAAGTTTGATATTGATGCCAACGGTCTTCTCAATGTTTCTGCCAAGGACAAAGGCACCGGCAAAGAGCAGCAGATTCGCATTGAGGCTTCTTCTGGGCTCACAGAATCTGAGATCAATAAAATGAAGGAGGAAGCAGAAGCGAATGCAGAGACAGACAAAAAGGAGAAGGAACGTATTGATAAGTTCAATATGGCTGACAGCCAAATCTTCCAGACTGAAAAGCAGCTTAAGGAGCTTGGGGAGAAACTTTCTGCACCGAATAAGGAGGCGATAGAAACTGCATTGGCTGACTTGAAGAAGGCCCAGGAAGCAAAAGATTTGCCTGAGATTGACAAGGCCTTAGAAGCTTTGAACAAGGCTTGGCAAGCATCTTCTGCAGACATGTACAAGGGTGATAATATGGATCCATTTGGTGCTGCAGCGGCCGCTGGTGCGGCGGGAACGGGCCAACAGCCTGATGGTGAAAGTGCACCCAAAGAAGAAAATGGTGATGCTACTGAGGCGGAGTTTGAAGAGGTGAAAGAAGAGGAGTAATGACTGCTTTTTACGAAGCTACTTACAGTGATCAGGGCGTTCTAGTGCTGGCGAAAGCAATGGCATTGGGGCGCCCTTATTTTTTTGTAGTTACATGAGCCGTGCAAGCAGGGCAAGCAATCTAGCAATGTGTTTTTACGATTTTCTCCACTGCTTCCGCAAGCCGGTCTACATCCTCTTTTGTGTTGTAGGCCGCCAACGAGGCGCGAATAACCCCTTCAATGCCCAAAAAGTCCATCAGCGGCTGCGTGCAGCTATGCCCTGTTCTCACCGCAATACCATGGGCATCGAGCAACATGCCTACATCCAGGTGGTGCATGCCCTCCACCACAAAGGAGAGTACGCTAATCTTATTCGGTGCTGTGCCAATAAGCCGCACATTAGGAATACGCTGTAGCAAATCGGCGGCATAGGTCAGTAATGCATCTTCATGCGCTTGCAATTTAGGGAACCCAATAGCCGTGATAAAATCCAATGCCGCGCGCCAAGCCACAATACCGGCTATATTGGGGGTGCCTGCTTCAAACTTGTAAGGAGGGGAATTGTAGGTAGTGTGCGCCAGCGTAACTTCCCGAATCATTTCACCACCACCCTGGTAAGGGGGCATTGCTTCCAGCAGCGTTTTTTTGCCATACAACACCCCCACCCCCGTAGGGCCATACGCCTTGTGAGCAGAAAAAGCCAGAAAGTCACAATCTAGCTCCTGCACATTGATGGGCAGATGCGCGGCCGCTTGTGCCGCATCCACCACTACAACGGCCCCTTGCGCATGGGCTTGCTTCACCATCTCTTTAATGGGGTTGATGGTGCCGAGGGTGTTGGAGGCATAGGAGATAGCGACAATCTTGGTCCTGGAGGTCAAAAGCTCCGAGAAAGCAGCAAGCAGTAGCTCCCCACGCTCGTTGATGGGTATCACTTTCAGTTGAGCGCCTTTAGCCTGACAGAGCATCTGCCAGGGAACAATGTTGGCGTGGTGCTCCATATGCGAAATAAGCACCTCGTCCCCGGGCTGCAACGCTGCCTGGCCATAGGTAGCGGCTACTAAGTTGATGCTGGCAGTGGCACCTGCCGTAAAGATGACCTCGGCCCCATCGGCCGCATGAATAAACTGCCGAACACACTCCCGTGTAGCCTCTAACGCAGCTGTTGCTCTCCCTGCCAAGGCGTGTGCACCCCTGTGCACATTGGCGTTATCTTGCTGGTAGTAGTGCGCTAGTGCATCTAGCACCGCCTGGGGTTTCTGCGCGGTGGCCGCACTGTCTAGATAAATAAGTGGCTTACCATGCACCGTTTGGTGCAGCGTGGGGAACTGCGCGCGGATCGCTTGAATGTCTTCGTTTTGCACGGGTGCGCTGGGGGGTAAAGGATGGATCATGCGCACAAAGGTAGTAGGCCAGTTACTTTCTCGCAGTGCCCAAGGAGGCAAGTCGGCATGAAAAAGAGGCGTAGCCCAAACGGCAATAACCCTGCTTGGGAAAAGTCCATGCCCAGTACCCTAAAATATGCTAGTTGTATTACCCAGTTATCTGTAACTTCGGGCCGTTGTGCGATACAGACGCAGGGGAAATTAATAGTCAACCCGGCATAGGCCCACAGGACTAGTGCCACAAACAAAAACTTTATGTCATCTAAAACACCTAACTATTGTGCACTAGAGAAACACGCTGAGGAAATTGTTCATCTAGGCAATATTATGGCACTGGCCTATTGGGACAAGGCGACTTTGCTTGCCAAGGGTTCTGCCCCAAATCGACAAAAGGAAATGGCCACGGTTGCCACCCTATTGCATAAGCTCATAACAGCCAAAGAAGCTGGGGAGCTTATAACGGCTGCTTTGCAAGAAGAGAATGCGCTAGACCAGTGGCAGCTGGCCAACTTAAGGGTGATTAAAAAGGGCTATGATGAAGCCCACTGTATTACCCCCGATGTGCAAAAGGAGTACAGTATTGCCACTGGAGAATGTGAGTTTGTGTGGAGAACAGCACGCAAGAACAATGACTATAAGCAGTTGGTCCCTTACTTAGATCGGGTCTTTAAGTCCATTCGCACCATTGCTGTTGCCAAG
>CAJQOF010000038.1 GCA_905479855.1 uncultured Cytophagales bacterium | reverse complement strand
CTGCTCTTAATTTCCATGATGATCCCCTTGCGTCCGCTTGTAGCATCATTGGGGAAGAGCGCTATGTCAAACCTACCATCCCCCGCCTCCTGGTTGGAACGAATAGTGTACTTATGCTTGAGGTGAATAACGATACCCAGCAGCAGACCGTGGTAAAACTTCTCCGGCTCCTTGCCTTTGGTGTCGAAATAACTAAAGACATTGCGCGCCATCTCCTTGAGGTGTTTGGCAAACGGTGCTATCCTTCCCTCTTCCAGTTCCTTTAGGCAGTTGATAAGCCACTCATCATCACTAGAGGCAGAGAGCCACGTTGTAACCATGTCCCCATAGATCTGGTATACTTCCGCATTAGGAATCCTCAATGTATAGCGTGGCTTTCTTTGCCCTTTTTCCATCGGGTTTTCTATAGCGTTCAGGTAACCCGACATGTATAGCAATGACAGCACCGCTGTTTTGTCCTTTTTCAGTTGCTTAAAGTTGAGATGAGGGTTGAGGGATGTGGTGATGGACTCTCCTCGCAATAGTGCGGTCAAATCTTTTTGTAAATATTCATTGGCGGTGGTTAGCAATTCCTCTATTAGCTCATTCGCGCTCGTGTTGGCCCAGTACGCCTCCAGTCTACCCTCATCAAGGTAGTTGATGATAGACCACGGATTATAGAGTACCAGTTCTTCTACATAGTAGCCATTGTACCAGGCCTTGACGTCCGGTAATTCTTCAGCCTTCCCCGCCTTTTCCAAGAGGCCAATCACCTCATCCTCCGTAAAGCCAAAGTGCTCGCCATGTCTCCTATTTAGTAAGGAATAAACCTTGAGGTTGTTGAGTTCAGAAAAAATACTCTCTTTAGCGACCCTTAGAATGCCCGTGAGCACCCCTTTGTAGAGATTGTTATCATCCTTCAGTGCATCCCCCAAAAAGGCCCGCATGAACTTGATCATATCCTTGTAGTAACCACTATCCTTGCTGAAATATGCCTCGTGGATGGGGGTATCGTACTCATCTATGAGAATCAGGGTCTTTTCGCCATGGTAACGGTGCAAAAATTCGCTTAGCTGTTGGAGGCTTTGTTCTAGCTCTTCGGCTGTAGCTTCCTTGTCAATAATTCGCTGGAAAAATACCCGTTCTTCTTTTTCAAGAAGGCTGTCCTCTTTTAGTAGGTAACGAAAACCACGGTAACATTTTGCGATTAAGCCCGCTATCTTCCTAGAAGCCGCCCCAAAGTCACTGCTCTGCACATTCTTCAAAGTGATGAAAATCGTAGGGTACTTCCCCTGATGGTTCGCGTATTTCTCCCCCTTATCTTGAATTTTCAGCCCATCAAATAGTTGTGCCGAATCTTTTTCTGCGCAAGAAAAAAAGTATTTCAGCATGGAGAGGTTGAGCGTTTTTCCAAAGCGGCGGGGCCTCACGAGCAGCACCACCTTGGCACCAAAGTCCACAATATCACGGATAAGCAGGCTTTTATCAATGAAGGTATAGGGATCTGAGTCTGTGGTTAGTTCCTTGAAGTCACTGACACCAATGGGCATTCTTAGTTGCATACGTCAATATATTGAGGTTGTTGTATAAAATGGTGTGCCATAGTAGTCTACGCATACGCCACCTTCAGTTCCTTCCCAGAAAAGGCAATCCCCAGTGCTGTCCACGCTTTTATCTGGGCAGCCTCGGCCATACGCTGGTATTCTTTGTCCTTAATTTGCGCCAAGGCCTTTTCGGCGAGTTGGGTAAGGTGCTTTTCGGTCTTCTTGTTGCTGCTCTTGATCTCCATGGTTGTGGGCAAGAGGCGTGCATTACCTTAATATAGATGCGGAATGCGGGTTGAAAACCCAATTGATTAACGATGCCTTTCAGCCCGCTCTTTTTCCTGCTTGTCTCGCGCAGTTTTTATTTGCGCTAACGCTGATTTGTCCAAAGGCTTCAACGCAGCAGCAAGCGCCTTATCATATTCCTTAGCACCAAATAGTTTGTGATGTACTGGTTCCACAAATCGTTCTGGAAAGATATCGGACAAGTAATCATCGTAATCGTCCAACACAACAAAGCCGGAGAGCGCATAACGCTCATGGTTTTCTAAAATCCACGTTGCAATTTCTTGAGCTCTTGACCTAGCAGATAGCTTTGGGGTTTTGTCAAGCAAAAAATTAGAAAAAGCATGTTGCTTAAAAAACTCTTTTAACTGCTCTGTAGACCGCCCCTCGCGCCAAGTACTGGAAAGCACAATAGTTACCTCTTTTCCCGTTTTTTGGCCTATCTCCTGCATAAGCTTGCCCAAATAGTCCAGTGCCGATTTACTGAATAAGTCGACAGCTGCTTTGTCACACTCTGCGGAAGAATAAGGCTTGGACAATAAGTGCTCCTTTCCCTTGTAGCGTTCCTCTACTTGTCTTTGCACAGTACCGTTCATTGGGTTATAAAAAATAACGCCATCGATATCTAAAAATATAATTGTCATAATCTTGGGTTTTATTGAGGTTGCGTCGCTGAATCTAGCCCGAGGAAGAGGGGCACCAATCCTTCACCGATGTCGCGCGAAGTTACGTTATTATGGGCGGATATTGCTTGGATGGGGGTTTGTACGCCATTGTATTATACGCTTCGTGCGCTTCTGCTTAGGGCTCGGGAGGGCAAGCAAAGGGGGTATGCGCAAAGACTGTATAATTTCGCTTAAATTTTTGCCCCAGCAATAAGTGTTAATCCGGTTATCTCTAATCAACCACTGTGCACTTGAGGTCTTGCCATACCTTCGACAATGCCCAAAACCGATTTATGTGTTAGTTTTACGGCTGGTATTCATAAAGCAACCTTTAAACATGCTGTGCCTAGTTTGCAACTACGCACTCAAAAACAATGGCAAACACAGGAGAAATTACCCGCATCGTAGGGCCCGTAGTAGATGTTAGTTTCGGCGACAATGCGTCACTGCCCGATCTTTTTAGTGCATTAGAAGTGGTGAGAGAAGATGGGCAAAAAATTATTTTAGAGTGCCAGTCTCACTTGGGGGACAACGGCGTAAGGACCATCTCCATGGACAGCACGGAGGGGTTGGTGCGGGGCATGGAGGTGACCGACACGGGAAAGGGCATTCAAATGCCGGTGGGCGAGAACATTAGGGGGCGGTTGTTCAATGTGATCGGGGAGGCAATCGATGGCATGAAGCAGCCTGAAACAAAGCGGTCCCTGCCTATACACAGGCCTGCACCTGCCTTCAAGGACTTGGCTACTTCCACAGAAATACTCTATACAGGCATCAAGGTAATTGATTTGCTGGCGCCTTATGTGAAGGGGGGGAAGATTGGCCTCTTTGGCGGAGCGGGTGTGGGGAAGACGGTGCTGATTATGGAGCTAATTGACAATATTGCCAAGTCCTATGCAGGGGTATCTGTGTTTGCTGGCGTAGGGGAGCGCACCCGCGAGGGCAATGATCTACTGCGCGAAATGATTGAGTCTGGCGTGATCAATTATGGAGAGGCGTTCAAAAAGTCGATGGAAGAAGGTGGCTGGGATCTCTCCAAAGTAGATGAAGAGGCGGTGAAGACATCACAGGCTACCTTAATCTTTGGCCAAATGAACGAATCGCCGGGGGCGAGGGCGAGGGTGGCACTCACTGGGCTTACTGCAGCCGAATATTTCCGCGATGGGGATGGGGATGGCAAGGGGAAGGATGTGCTCTTCTTTATAGACAATATCTTCCGCTTTACACAAGCAGGCTCTGAAGTTTCTACCCTATTGGGGCGGATGCCTTCTGC
This sequence comes from uncultured Cytophagales bacterium, assembly GCA_905479855.1. Taxonomy (GTDB): domain Bacteria; phylum Bacteroidota; class Bacteroidia; order Cytophagales; family Amoebophilaceae; genus UBA8403. The sequence goes on along the minus strand of CAJQOF010000038.1, from coordinate 1,124 downwards.
CGTGGGGTACCAACCTACATTGGCTACGGAGATGGGCGCAATGCAGGAGCGCATTACTTCGGTGAAGAATGGCTCTATTACTTCGGTGCAGGCGGTATATGTGCCTGCCGATGACTTGACGGATCCGGCCCCGGCTACCACCTTTGCCCACTTAGATGCTACTACGGTTCTTTCTCGTAAAATTGCTGAACTAGGCATCTATCCTGCCGTAGATCCGCTAGACTCCTCGTCGCGCATTCTTAGCCCAGAGATTTTAGGAGAAGAACACTACAATACCGCACAGCGGGTGAAGAGAATATTGCAGCGTTATAAAGAACTCCAGGATATCATTGCTATCCTGGGCATGGACGAGCTCTCGGAGGAGGATGCTAAGACGGTGTATAGGGCCAGGAAGGTACAGCGTTTCCTCTCCCAACCTTTCCATGTAGCCGAGCAGTTTACCGGGCTGCCAGGTACCTTGGTAGGTATTAAGGATACCATTAGGGGGTTCAATGTGATTATGGATGGTGAACTAGACCATCTGCCCGAGGCGGCATTCAACCTGGTGGGTACCATTGAGCAGGCGATTGAGAAGGGGGAGAAGATGCTGAAAGAAGTGGAGGGGTAGTTGATGCTTCGTGCTCTGCCCCAACCGATAAGCCTATCTTTTGTAGCAAGGGTTTTAGCAGTAGTGCTTCTTCTTGCACCACTTGATAAAGAGATAGGCCAATAATATCCCCCCAAGGTGCACAAAGTGCGCTACGTTGTCTGTGGGGCTATCCTTAATGCCGGCATACAATTCATACAGGCCATATGCCACAATCAGGTACTTGGCCTTGACAGGGTAGGGGATAAAGTAGAGGTAAAGCTCTGCGTTAGGGAAGAGCATGGCAAACGCCGTTAGAATACCAAAAACAGCCCCCGAAGCCCCCACGGTGGGTATGTTGGCTTTAAGCATGTAGAGTTGCTCGATAATGGCTTTGCTCTTGGCTATATACGCCAGCTCATCAGGATTTTGCCAGAAAGCGGCCGTAAAGTCCCCGTAAGCGTTATAGGTTTCATGCGAAAAGTGCCCCAAAAAACCTGCAAAGCTTGCGGGATCTGGCTGCGCCAGGTAGTCACGGTATAGCGCCCCAAGTGCACCT
>CAJQOF010000037.1 GCA_905479855.1 uncultured Cytophagales bacterium | reverse complement strand
TGAGGGATTCGAACCCCCGGTACTCTCGCGAGCACAACGGTTTTCAAGACCGCCGCGTTAAACCGCTCCGCCAACCCTCTAAGCTAAAGTAGGAGCAACCGCAAAATTAACGCCAAATGGTTGCCTAATCCAAATCCAGTGCGGCCAAGCGCTCGGCGCCCCCTATTTCCCAATACAAGCCAATGGCTTGCTCCCTCGGTTATTTCCCTACCAGCCAACATTTCCTCATGGCTGCTGCACTGACGGAGGCAAAGTGGTGAGCCCACTTTTTTGTTAATTTCGGCCTGCTACCTAGCGGTCTCTCTTTTTATTGCGTACCCATTTTAACCCTTGGCTAGTTACCCATGACACACCCTGGCAACATTACTCCTGATTTAGGCCGCTCATTGGCGCAGTTCCTCAAAGAAGAACAAGAGCAGTTCCCCGATATCCCCGAAGAACTGTTGCCTATTCTCCATGCCATTGCTGCAGCCGGTAAAGCAATCGACAAAGTAGTGAGGACGCTAGGGCTCGTGGACATTACAGGCGACCAAGGAACGTACAATGCATCTGACGAAGCGCAACAAAAGCTCGATCTTCTGGCGCATCATTGGTTGCTAGATGCATTAGCGCATACGGGAGCGGTATGTGCCGTGGTTTCGGAAGAAGCGCCAACCATTATCGAGCTTCCCAATAGCAATGGCAAGTACATTGTAGCCCTCGACCCCCTAGACGGCTCGCCTAATATTGATGTCAATGCACACATTGGTACCATATTCTCTCTGTACCAACGCCAGACTACCCAATCAATGGCTGTTCAGCAAGAGGACGTCTTGCAAAAAGGAAATGCGCAACTTGCCGCCGGCTATATACTCTACGGCACCTCCACCATGTTCGTTTACACCGCACGCCATGGCGTGCATGGTTTTACCTATCATCCCGCTGCAGATGATTTCTTCCTCGCCTACAAGGCGATGCAGCTACCCAAAAGTGGGCGCTGTTACGCCATTAATGATGGTTACTTTGAGGCCTTTCCTGGCTACGTACAACATTATATTCACCGGTGCAGACGCAATGGATACAGCGCGCGGTATACAGGGGCGCTTATCGCTGACTTTCATCGCCACCTTATACAGGGAGGCATTTACCTATACCCGCCTACTAAAAAGCACGCAGAAGGCAAACTCAGGCTGGTAGTAGAATGCAATGCACTTGCCCTTATGGCAGAAGAGGCAGGTGGCGCCGCCAGCAATGGCCAACAGTCTATACTCTCGCTGCAACCCCAAGCCATTCACCAACGGGTTCCCCTCTACATTGGCGCTACGAATATGGTGCAGGACCTTTTGGCAGCTGTAGTGTAGGCCATTCCCCTCCGTGGAACTTGACCATTATGGGGTTCGTACTATTGCGTTGTCCCAGACAGACTTACCACAGCTGCTCAACCCCAATATCCTGCAGCAGCAGCCAAAAAGTTGGCAAAAAAAACGTTTCTAAAAAAGGCAAAAAACTTGTTAGCTCCCCCAAAAAAAATGTACCTTCGCGGCATGAAGACGATCGCTAAAAACATGACCAGGACCGCTACCATACAGACGCAACCGCTCGGCGTCGGTTTTTTTGCAGCGCAGCTACCACCGCCTCCCCTATTGGGGGTGGAGTTGTGCCGCTCCCGAGTTCCACGGCTTTCTCGGGAAGACACCCACTTGCTTGTGGAGTTCCAAGAGGCACTACAAAACTTGAAGTTGGTAAAAAACGGAAAGCTTAAGGCAACCCCCATTCAAGAACTTTTAGATGCCATTTAACATACTATCCATCCCGCCTTTCAACAAGCAAGTAGAAAAACTTGCCAGCAAGTACCCCTCCTTTAAAGACGACCTAAAACTCCTCGTCAAAGATTTAGCCGTTACCCCCTATCAAGGCGCTCCTATCAAGAGTGGCTGCCGTAAGATCCGGTTGGCCATTCAATCTAAAGGGTATGGGAAGCCAGGGGGAGCACGCGTCATTATCCACCTTTGCGCCAAGACACCCAATACGCTCTATTTACTCGCTGTTTACGATAAATCTGAAGCGGAAAATAGACTCGACCGCGAAATTGTTAAGCCCATCGCATGGGCGAAGTTAGATGCATAAGGAAAGTTTCACAGCCGTTATCCGTAGTCTCTGGACTACGGATCTCCCTAACCCCCGCTCTCCGTACGCTGTGACTACGGACCTTCCCCAACAGATCTGCCCAATCCTGAACAAGATTAGGACAATCGTTATTTTTTTTGCAAGCGCCCCATTGCCATTCCACGTCCATGCTTTAAATTGCCGGCTCTCTGGTCATTTCGTGTAGCACAAACAAACGCTAAGCCTTATGTATACCCAGCTCCAAAGATTCACCGCCACCATTTTGCTCGTTAGTCTGTTCCTGCAGAGTTGCGCTAGCCCAGAATTCCGGGTACAGGTAGAAGAAGAGCCCCCAGATCGCAGTGCTGAGTTATCAGTGATGAGTGATTATGACCGCGGTCTTCAGCGACTGCCGGACAACCACCCTTGCCATCCTGAGGTTTATCCTGAGGGAGCATCCCTCAGGACCTCGACTGAGCCTGCGCAGGCGCTAAGGCAACGAAGGATCTCTGCGCATAAGGCCGGTAATCCATCCGATGA
>CAJQOF010000036.1 GCA_905479855.1 uncultured Cytophagales bacterium | reverse complement strand
CCTCCTTCTGCAGCGGATACCTTGGAAAAAGGCTACATCCCCGTCTATTTAGTATTGGTGCTGGCCGTTTTACTCAGCAGTAGCTTGCTTGTAATGGCCTTTCACTGGCTCACCATCTACTTGGGGCTAACGCTGCTCTCGCTTTCCTCAGCATTACTCATAGCCAGTAAAAAAAGTTCACATGGTGCGGAAGCAAGTTTAAAGTACTTGCTCTATAGTATGGTCGTTACTTCCCTAACACTGTGGGGTATAGGCTATTTCTATGGCTTTACGGGCACGCTAGCGCTTAAAGATCCGGGGTTGTCTGGTTTAGCGCTACTACCAGACTACGCCGTGCTCACCATGCTTTTGCTTTGTATAAGCGGTATTCTCTTTGTGCTTGTAGCTGTTCCCTACCATTTCTGGATGCCAGATGTGTACCAAGGGGGGGGGGCAGTTGTCTTGGCTTACCTATCTACCGTTCCTAAACTGGCTGCTGTGGCGGTTTTGCTGCGGCTTTATCACCAACTCTTGCCGCAGCTGAGTCCACCGCTTCAGGAATATGCAGCGCATGGTATGGCTATGCTGGCGCTATTAACCCTTATCGTGGGCAATACGGCGGCGCTTTTGCAAAGCAACTTACACCGGCTGATGGGCTATGCTACCATGGCGCAGAGCGGGTTGTTAATGGGGGGGATTGTGGCTTCACCAAGTAGCCCCATAGGGGTGCTCTATTATAGTGGTCTCTATGCGGTTATGAACCTGGCTGCCTGGCTGGGTATTAAAGTAGTGCAGGAATTAACAGGAGGGGCACGCTTACAGGACTGCAAGGGGCTTGGTCGGCAGTTTCCCTTACTGGGGTGTGCCATTACCCTAATTATGCTCGCGCTCATTGGGCTGCCCCCTACAGTGGGTTTTACGGGTAAATTTTTGCTCTTTACCGCCCTTTGGGAACACGCACAGCGCAGTGGCAGTGTGTTATACATGGCCCTGTTGGCAAGTAGTTTGTTGAGTACGCTCTTTTCGCTCTGCTATTACCTGCAGCTACCCTATGTATTGTTTTGCAAAACGGACCTGCCTCCTTGCGCTAGGCAGCGCACAAGCCGGGGGGATCGGCTTCTTTTGTACATATTTGCTGCACTGCTTGTATTGGCGTTTTTTGCTGCTAGTAGGCTGGCGGGAATTGTAGGCTGCCTAATTGTAGCGACGAAAGTGCGCTAAAAAAGGCCGCTTTAGCATAGAGAAGCCAGTATCTTATCAATCTCAGCAAGCGTTAGCCCTGTGGCTGTTGCAATAAGTGATTTTTCTGACTTCGCCTGGTGCATGCGCACAACGGCTGCTATTTTTTCTTTTGCTTCCCCTTTTGCAGCTCCTTCTTCCTTAGCAGTTTGAATGGCACTGGTATAATGGCTCACGTTGTTGCGGTGCCTTTCGTAATCCCTACGTTGTTCACCATTCAACTTCAGGGTGTCTAAGATCTCACTTGCCTTATCCAACCCTTTTGCGTCAAGTTCACCCTTGACGCACTCTGTTTTTAAAAAGTACATCCACTCGTCAAACTTATCCCTGATTCGCTTATCAAATTTATTCACTCTAAGGATGTAGTACACTGGGAATAGATCCTCAGGACGTTCTATCTTCCTGGTATGATGTTTGGCGTGATGTTCCAGCTCACCTTTGCTAAATCCAAGCGTGTCGTCAAAGTGTCTGCCCACAAAGTTTCCCTCATACTTGTAAATGTAGTCTTTACCTGCACCAATGTTGCAAAAAACAATACTCACAGAAATCACCTTGGTGGCATACACATAGTATTGCCCCTGTTTTAGACTCTGGGCAACCACTTTAGAGGCTCCGTGCATTATTCGGTCTATATAGTCATTCTCGTGCCCATACTGGAACTCGATTATAACCTGCTCTCCTGTTGCTATTTGTGCCAATAAGTCGACCCTATTCTGCTTTTCGGCAGCAGTTGTTTTAATGGTTTCTCCATCTATAACACTTTTAACCGTGATATCTTCCCCCAACAATTCACTGAGGAACCCGCTGACCACTTCAAGCTCTTTTTCGCTCTTGAGCAAATACTTCAACGCCCAGTCGAAGCTTACCAGTTTCCTTTCTTCTTTAGCCATTTTATGAGTTATCAATTATTGCATGTTCGAAAGTTACAGGATACTGCGCCTAAATGATTGCGGAAAGAAGAAATAACCAGTTATTGAGCCTGGATAAGCGCCTCTTCTATTTTTTTCTACCGAGATCTCCGATTCATTTCTAACGTAAACCATCTTGGCGCATGCCCAGAGTGAACGAATGTACTTTTTGAGCGTGTTCGCCAAAGATACTTTTTAAGTAAACGCCCCTCAAACGAAGTAACCAAAACCCGAATATTTGAGGAATTCCGGATGAAAGGCTATAAGAAAGGGGGGCTGGGCTAGAAGGCTGCTCCTATCCTTAGCTAAGTAATTGTAAAACAATAACTTGATGCTCTTGGGTTTTCTTACCGGACTCTTTTGTTGCGATTAACGGCTCTCAAGAAGTTTCACAGACGAAAACATCAAAAAAGGGTATTACCAGAATGGTTATTTAATTCTTTACAATGCCTAACACGGTCAATATTTTGGGGGAATACTACGCTAGATTTTACTCGTTATGCTCCGCAACCAACTTAAGCCTGCAATAACTACTGCTTGTACAACCGCTTCCCTTGGGAATCTTTGGAAGTAAACATAGAGACACCGCGGTAAGGTGTTCCGCCATGTTTGTGTTTTCTATCTGCTCCGCAAGAAGGCAACCCACATCTGGGGATTTCGGGGCAATTGATGCTAAAGCCCAGTTGCACCATAAGGCTCCCTCTTTCTTGTGCTTTTGCTGTTTCTTCATCGTCGCCAAAGAAGTTCAATAAGTGAGATTCTTCAGCAGAAAACCTAGCAAATACCCTAAAGTACTCCGTAACATGCCCTTCCACCGTGAGGCCTAAACTCTTTACCAAATAGTTAAAGACCTCTATACACTCAAAATCTGAAGAAGAAAAGAGAAAATCAATCCCAACATGAGTATCGAGTAAGAGGGAGACCGTTGAACTCTCGAAAAATTTATAACCCAGGATACCAAATGGCCGTATGCAGTAGTGTGTTTTTTGCGTAGGAACGTAGTTGCCTAAATCTTCGTGCTTTTCTTCTGGTTCCAAATATTCAAGTGTATTCATCAAAAATGCGCCACCAAGACCTATCCGCATCTTTCTCCAAAGATCCACATGGGCACTTAGGGTAAAGGGGAATGTATGGCCCTTTCCTTTAAATACGATCTTCTTCTCCGCCTTTTTAATGCCTGCCGCATTGCTATTAATATAGGATGTTACTTTCGTGCATTTTCCATCAAACCAACGCAATAAATAGGTGCCTTTTTGGGTCTTTATATAGAGTTGATCATCTTCTTTGAAAATAACTGTTGTTTTATCATTACTGATGATGTGGTAGTCATACCCGGTATAGCCATAACCAACGGATGCATTGAGGTGCACATGGTTCAAGAATTTCCTAAACGAAGATTTCTCTTGAGCAAAGGATGCATGGTTGATAGTAACTGCAAGTAATAAGAGAATAAGTTTTCTCATAAGGCTAGGAAAAGCGTGCTTTGAAGAAGCTAAAACGTAGTGATACATTATTAGATGGTTCTTTTTGTTTCGTTAGCAATCAGGCATTAACCCCGTGAGCAGCAAAGATACACGCAAGGAACACTACGCAAGGTCTATTCCATAAATAAACCTACCTTTGTTCCTTTCCAAAATCGCTGACCAAAGATACCAAAAGAAATTTTTATGCTTCAAAAACAATGGAAAATAGCGCAAAACTATAGGCTCATTTTTCTGTAACCGTTATAGAAAGTATTTTAGTGGGCAATACACTGGGGTGAGATGGCTTGTCCCTAGACTGAAGTATCTGTGAAGAAAGTTTAAAACTGGTTCATGCAACAACATAGAGGTGAAATAATAGAGGCTGTTGTGAGGAGGAGTGGCTACTCCCTCAAAAAGCTTGCGGACAAGCTAAATATTAGTAGAAACACGCTCTACAACAAATTTGGAGAACGTAATCTAAGCTATGAGTTTATTGTAAGGACAGGTGAGATCATCCATTATGATTTTACCTACGATTTCAAGGAGATCAAGACGACAATTAACGTAGATGAGAACAAGCACGCTGCTAATTTATGGCGATTAGAGCGAAAGTATACGCATTTGCTGGAACGATATAATATACTCCTCAGCTTCCTGGTGAGGATAGCCAATGATTATCAGCTGGATAACCTCAAAAAAGATCTCACCAAATTTCTAGGTGATATGTAGCACTAGCTGCCCGCTTCCACCGATTCCTCCTTCAGTTGCTGGTAATGGCGAGAAAACAGCGTGTTGTATTCGTTGGCCAACGCTTCATACCCGAATTCATAAAGGGCATCAATGAGTTCGCTTAGAATAATTAGCTGCTTACGGATAACCCTTGCGGGGACCCTTCCTCTGGGATGGCGATCCAGCAACACCCTCGCCCTTTCGTGCAACAAATGGGCTATTGCCAACGCTTCTTGTTGAACTTCTGCGGCCAAGAGCGTGCTCACCATGGTGGCATTGGCTTCGTCGTAGGGGATAACAGCATCGGGCATTACCGCTAGGCAGTGCAACAATACTTCCCTGGCTTGTGTTGCTTTTCCTTCTTGCACCAGGGCCTTGGCAAGTGCATTGAACAAGAGCCTATAGTTGGTGACAAAACCACGACAGTGCTCATCGTAGTACAGGGCAGGGTTGTTGAGCCCCCGAAACTGGCACTGGTGCATGAGGTGGTGGTAGGTAGCCTTTGTGTTGACCAAGGCCTCTTCGGTTGTGCTGTTGATGGGTAAGAGCCGCAACAGCATGCCCTCTTGTATTGTATAGGGTGCTAAGTTGATATTGAGCTTGCTGAGGGAAGTAGGACTACAATAAATAGGCCGCGCCCAATTGTTAGTCACCAGCAGATCTAAGAGCAAGAGTTCTTTTTTTTCTAATCCCCGCTTACCCCTTAGCCCCCACGCCATGCGTTCTACTAATAAGTGCTCTGTGCCCTTGGGGACCATCTCTTGGGCCAGCAGAGCTGCTTTATCAATAGGTAAGTAGAGCTGCCAAGCGGGGAGGCGATTATGGTAACCGCCCACACCGTTCTCTACTTGCAACGCAGGATGCGCTGCTTGAATCAGCCGCAAGTAGTGGGTAACGTCTAAGCCACCTTCTTGCGCAGGATTGGCTGTGCAGGGCAGAAAGTCATTGGGACCATACTGGCGGTACTCGGCCTGAGGAAGGGAGAGCGGCAGCGGGGCAGATTGGTTGACAGAACGGCGCAACTGCCTTATATACCAGTCGGTATTGGCATAGCTTAGCAACACCACCCGCACATCTGTGCGATAGCCCTCTACCTCTTGCACATACCAGAGCGGGAAGGTGTCATTATCACCTCCGGTAAAGAGAATGGCATTGGGGGCACAACCGCCTAGCATATTCTTGGCCATATCCACACATAGGTAACGGCCGGAACGATCATGACTTCTCCACCCTTGCACGGCCATAAGCGCGGGAACAGTAAGGCAGCAGAAAGTGCCGATAAGGAGGGATGCTTGGGGGTTTTTAATCACCCTCCGTAGATACGTGAGCACCGCCAGCGCCCCTAGCCCAATCCAGAGGGTGAAGATAACGAAGGAATTAACGTAGAAGTAATCCCGTGCTCTCGGCGCTAGGGGCGGTCCATTCCAGTAGAGCGCAAAGGCGATGCCGAGCATAAAGAAGAGCGTTAGCAAGACCCAGAAGTGCTTCCGGCATCTTTTCTGCTGAAACACAGCACCCAATAATCCTAGCAACAGCGGCAATAGCAAATAGTTGGTTTGGCCACTGTTTTGGGCGGTTGGGGGCAGCTGCCTCAAGCCGTCCAGAGGTGTACACCACGTTGCCGCTTGCGCATCATTGGCCCGGCCAGCGAAATTCCATAGAAAGTAGCGCCCATACCCTTTTCCTAGTTGATGGTGCCACAAGAAGCGCAGATTATCCCAAAAAGTAGGCGACTGCCCCGGCGCTAGGCCCAGCAATGCGCGATAAGCTGCCGCCTGCGGCGCAGTCCTATTCCATAGCCTGGGGAAGAGGGTGCATGCATGGGGTGGGTAAATGTTGTCTGTTTTGTAGCCCGCAAGCGCATAGCGCTTGCCCTCCCTTCTATAGAGCGGAGCGCCCTTTGTTTGCCCTATAAGCTGTGCATGGAAGTGAG
>CAJQOF010000035.1 GCA_905479855.1 uncultured Cytophagales bacterium | reverse complement strand
GCTGGACCATGTGGGCCTCAAGGATCACCACGGCCACTTGCCCAATGAACTTTCTGGCGGGCAGCAGCAGCGCGTGGCCATTGCCAGGGCACTCATCACCAATCCGCCCTTAATTTTGGCTGATGAACCCACTGGGGCTTTGGACAGCAAAACTTCGCAAGAAATTCTTACCCTGCTAAAACAACTCCATCGTGCAGGAAAGACCATTGTGGTGGTCACCCACAATGCTGAGGTAACCCACCAGTGTGGCAGAACTATCATGATGCAAGACGGCAACATTACATCGTAAAAAGGAGGCACAACGCGTGGGAAAAGGGCTCAGGCTCGTCAAATCTGGGGAGATAAGGAAGAGGCCTAATAGCTACGCGCTATTTATGACCGCAATATTATTAATTTCGCCCAGACTCAGTGCGCAAGCGTAACAGAGACTAGTTTCTAACTAAACCCAATCGTTATGTCATCAGTAAATAGATTTCTAGACCCCAAGAGCGACTTCGTGTTCAAGAAAATCTTTGGCACAAACAAGCACAAGAACTTGCTCATACACTTCCTGAACGATGTGCTGTACGAGAAGTATAAACCAGAGATAGCAAAGATTACGGGCATAACGTATGTGCAAACGATCCAAGCCCCCGATTCTTCTACTGGCAAGGAGATGGTGGTGGATGTGCTGTGTGAAGACGCCCAACAGCGGAAATATATTGTTGAAATGCAACTTTCTCCCTTTGCTAAATTCGAAGAACGAGCTTATGCCTATCTCTCCAGAGTATACTCGCAGCAATTGGATGCAGGCATGAAGTATAAGAAGCTTCGGCCAGCTTTTCTGGTGGCTATTGTGAATAATACGCTCTTCAAGGGCTACCCAGAATACCGCTATGACCATAGACTGATATGCGACCAAACAGGGCAACAACATATCAAACACGTGCACCTTACTTTCTTTGACCTGACCAAGTTTAAGAAGAATAAGATCGCTGATTTGAAAACGATGGAGGATAAGTGGCTTTATTTCTTTAAGCATGCTCCGGAGGTGGATATTAATGGTGAAGGACATCAGCAACTGATCAAGGATTGTGCTATCCTTAAGGAGGCATACACAGCACTCGACGAGACTTCTTGGACGAAAGAGGAGCGTTTTCTACGTGAACGGGCAAACATAGTGGCAATGGATACGGATGCTGCGTTTGAGTTTCAGAGAGAAGAGGGTAAAGCAGAAGGTAAGGCAGCAAGAGACCGCGAGCTTGTGTTAGACATGCACAAAGAAGGAGTGAGCATGGCAGAGATTGCTAAATGGTTAAAGCTGACGGTAGAACAGGTAAAGAAAACAATTACTAGTGTTAAGTAGCGATTAAGTGTGATGTCTCACCCAGAAATCTTTCGCCGCCACTAGCCCCCAAATTTTGCTAAGCTATCTGACGGGTTCGCTCTCCGATTTCGTGAGAAGCTTAAGCTAAAAGATAGCCTATGCGCTATATCAACTGTATGAAAAACAAAACCAACCCCACTATCGCAAAGCAAGCTACTAAGCCAACAACTACGGCATCAACCGATTTCCCTAAGGAAACCTATCTTTTCTGGTACGAACGCATGTTGCTCATACGCAAGTTTGAGGATAAAGCAGGGCAGCTTTATGGGGAGCAAAAGATCAAAGGATTTTGCCACCTCTACAATGGGCAAGAGGCTTGCATCGCCGGCGCGGTAACGGCCTTGGGCAAGGAGGACAAATACATTACGGCCTACCGCGACCATGCGCACCCCATTGCACTCGGTACCCCTCCCCAGCAGGTTATGGCAGAACTGTTTGCCAAAGCAACCGGCATCTCCAAAGGAAAAGGAGGCTCCATGCACATGTTCGACAAAGAACGCCACCTATTTGGCGGCCACGGCATTGTGGGTGGGCAGATACCCCTAGGGGTGGGCATTGCCTTTGCGGAGAAATACAAAAAGAGCAACAACCTCTGCATCACCTTTATGGGAGATGGGGCAGTGCGCCAAGGCGCCTTCCACGAGTCGCTCAACTTGGCCATGCTTTACAAGCTGCCCGTGATCTTTGCTATTGAAAACAATGGCTATGCCATGGGGACTTCTGTGGAGAGAACCTCTAACGTCACCGAGCTTTACAAACTAGGCCTCGCCTATGACATGCCCTCCCAGCCTGTAGACGGCATGGACGTGGTGGCAGTGCACCATGCTGTGGCGGAGGCGGCCGTGCGTGCAAGGGCAGGACTGCCTAGCCTGTTGGAATTTAAGACCTACCGCTACAAAGGCCACTCTATCTCCGACCCAGCCAAGTACCGCACCAAAGAGGAAGTAGCCCTCTACAAAGAGCAAGGGCCCATAGAACAGCTACGCACGATTATGCTAGAGAAGGGGTTGGTAACTGAAGCAGCGTTGGACCTGATTGCACAGCAAGTAAAGCAGCAAATAGCCGATGCGGTCACCTTTGCCGAGGCGGCTGACTTTCCTGAGCCAGCTGCAGCGTATGAAGATGTGTATGCCGAGAAGGGGTACCCCTTCCTCAAGGGCTGTTAGGGAAAATCGACGCGTAGTGAAATAACCGATAACCAATAACTGATAACTACTTTGCCGCTTCTTGATATTTTTCTTTTAGTGATTTTGGCATGTGGGGGGTACAGTGGCTTCAGAAGAGGGCTAATCCTGGAACTCTTTGCTGTAACCGCCTTGGTGGTGGCAGCATTGGGAAGCAGCTTACTGTTGGATGAAGTTGTAGCCTTCTTGGCCAAGTGGTACCATGGGCAGCGCGAGATCGTTGCTTACACCCTGTTTGTGCTACTATTCATTACCATTTTGGTGGGCATCCTTGCTTTGGGGAGGTTGGTGAAGGCCATGATCAAGCCCACGCTACTCGGCAGCATTGATAAATTCCTGGGCGCCTTTTTCGGTCTACTCAAATGGGCCCTCTGCTGCAGCGCACTGCTCTGGCTAGGGAGCCTGGTCCAGCTAAAAATACCGGAAGCCTACACAGCAGACACCCACCTTTTTCCCATTATTCAGTCGCTGGCTCCGCAACTTATTAGTTGGTGCTCGGGGTGGACGGATGCCATTCACTTGCCGGCCATTTGATCCTTGAGCACCACCATAGATAGCCGTAACTGCTGGAGCCGCGCTATCATCGCCGTGCTACTAGGAGGCCTGCTATCAGCCTGCTCCATGGCCTGCTTGGCGCCCTGCAGCGTATAGCCCTGCTCTTTTACAAGCTGGTAGATTTTCTTTAGCTGCGCAATGTCCTGCTGCGTATAGCTCCGCACCCCCTTTTTGTCCTTGCGCGGCTGCAGCACAGGGAACTCCTTCTCCCAAAACCGAATGAGCGAAGTAGCTACCTTAAATAGCTGGGCCACTTCCCCAATGGTGTAGTAGCGTTTGGTGAGTTCGGCGGTTGGTTGTGACTGGGTTGCCATAGAAGAGATGCTGTAGTAATGCAATCGCGGTGTTAAAGATAAGCCTCTTACGCGCGATGGCCGAAACAGTGTCGGCTTTGCAGTGCCACAAAGATCGGCATAACGGATGACATGGTTGAATGGGGGCAAAGTGAATCTTTATTTGGAGACAAGCCCCCCCGCTCTCCGTAGTTTTCAAACGACGGACCATGCCACAGACAGAGTTTGCATCCCTCAACTAATAGTCCTAATATTGCGCATCGTTTTTCTGCCTTTTCAGTAGCCCTGTGGTGGGCCGTGTATGTTTGCCAAACTGCTATAAACCCTAATCGATCTATTATGAGAAATGCTACCCAACATGTCAATGAGCAAAACCGTTCTCTGCAGCCCCGTAAGCAAGGGCATCGTTTTATCGCCACCCTGCTCCTCTTTACGATGCTGCTGCAGAGCTGCGGTGGTGGTACGTTGAGCATGCTCGATGACGGGGCGACGGAAGTCGCCCATACCCCCTCCTGTCATCCTGAACGTAGTGAAGGATCTACCTCAGCGGGCCAGATGCGAATGCAGCAACCTGAGATCCCTCGCAGGGCTCGGGATGACAGGCAGGGGGATGATTCGCTACGCGAATCATCAAAAAATACCGCTGTCCGTAGTGCGGGAACTACAGGTTTCTACCACCTCAACGCCCACGGCACCAAACAGCCCATTACCGCCACGCAGGCAACAAAGCTTCAGCAGCAGGGCCATGTAGTAACGCAGCGCGGGGAGAATGTGCTGCTGCTGCACAGGCGAGGGATGGCACTGGGCGGCATGATGAGCGATAGGGAAGAGGAGAAAAAGCATAGCACCAGCTGTGATGAAGAAAAAAAAGAAGCAGCTACAAAAGTGCCCGCATCCCAGGAACCACCAACGCAAGAAGCCGTACCCTCCTCCCTGCATATTCATATCCCCACTTGGCACCAATACCGCAGTTTTAGCCACACCTATGCTATTGAGCAGATGAGCCCAGAAAGCGCACTTTTGCAAGTGTTTAACCTTGACCACGCATGTCTATTTCAGGGCAAAATTCCGCTACAAACGTTTGACAGTAGCCGCATGGCCGAAGTGCTGCAAGACTTGGCAAAAACCGGTCATTTGCCCGAAGAATATGCGCCACCAGCACGCAAGAAGGTCAGCCGAGAAGAGACCCTGCAAGCCATGGACGGCGCCATTCAACAACTAAAATCAAAAATTGTTTTTGAGCCAAAAGAGCTGGAAGCCTACACTTGTCCGCTTACTCTGGAGGTTTTTGACAAGGCTGTCATGGATAATCATGGCCATACCTTTGAGGAAAGCGCCATAGAGGAGTGGCAAAAAACCAATAATGTCTGCCCGCTCAACAATCAACCCATTACCACCCTTACGCCCAATCTCGTGGTGCGCCAAAACATAGCAGAATTCCGCCAGAAAGACCCAATCCCCAACTTTAGCCTCTTTAAGAAAGAGAGCGTCAGGCTGGCTAATAAAAACCTGCTATCCGTAGAAGAATATGCCGAAGAGGAGGAGTACGAAGAGGCCTTAGCCTGCTATGCCAAAGCGCTCCAGTACACCCAATCTTGGGCTGATTATGCGCAGCTTCCGCTGCTGTTTAAAAAAATGGGGGAAAGCCAAAAAGCCACCCTGGCCTATCTCTACCTCTCGCGGTATCAGCTGCAAGCCGATCAACTCCCCGAAGCCCTTTCTACGCTGGAGAGCAGCCTAAAAATCACTGCTTCTTTGCCCACCAAGCTTGTGTTAATCAACCTCTACGCCTTGGCGGTGCAGCCCCAAAAAGTGCAAGACTTGGCGGTGGAATGTGCCGAACTGCTGGCCAAAGAAGACAAAGCGCTCCACGCAATACAGCTTTACAAAGAACGGTTGGTGGACGCCCCCAAACTATTGACGCTTTATGCCCCCTTAGCTTCCCTTGTAAAAACCCCACAAGAAAAGGCACAAGTGCTCCTCAAAGGCGGTTGGCATGCACTGAAGACCACCAATTACGCCGCCTCAGATGCGTTGTGTAAGCAGGCAGCAACATTCCATAAGGACGCTTTGCTAGACCACCACGTATCCCTCTCCCTCTTAGCCGAAGAAAAAAAGATTGACGACCAAAGGGAGCAGCTGCTTGCGTTGGCCAGCACCTATGAGCAACAAGCGCTTGCAACACCCACGCTGCAAGCCTACCAAATGCTTTTTAAAATTGATCGCCAACCGGGTTATTGCCAAAAGATCATCGCCGCTTATGGGGCGCTCCAACAGCCAGCAGCCCAGATAGGCTGGTATGCTACCTGGCTGGCTCTTTTGCTGGAGCCACCTGAAAAGGAATGGCCCGCCATAGAAAAAGTGGCCCGGACAGCCCTAGCAAGCGCCAGCCCCCCGCAGAAGATACACTTCTACCAAATATTGGAAACTGTTCACCAAAGTTGGGCACCAGCGCAGCTAGAAGCTTTATGGAGCAATATGGGCAAAGCCTATGAAATCGCTGGCGACTTCGGCAACGCTGAGCTGACTTACCGTAAAGCCCATGAACGGTTCCACCGGTGTGAACACGCCATGGCCCTGGCCGAAACGCTGCGTGCGCAAGGAAAACAGCAAGAGAGTGTACAGACCTATTATGCAGCTTCGGCAGCGGCTTTATTAGCCGGAAACTTTGATCAGCTAGAAGAATGCGCAGAAAAGATGAAAGCTTTTGATCCTCAATTAGTAGGGTTGGACGCCAACCAGCGCATGCACCTTCTTTCGCAAATGCACATCGGTAGATTATCTAAAGCACTGCAGATAAACCAAGGAGTGCTACAAACAACCCAAGGAGCGTTGAAAACAACCCAAGGAGAGTTGAAAGCAACCCAAGGAGCGTTGAAAACAACCCAAGGGGAGTTGAAAACAACCCAAGGAGAGTTGAAAACAACCCAAGGAGCGTTGAAAACAACCCAAGGAGCGTTGAAAACAACCCAAGGAGAGTTGAAAACAACCCAAGGAGAGTTGAAAACAACCCAAGAGAGGTTACGGCCATTGGAACTAATGGCCAAAGAAAGGCTAGAAAAAGAAAAGGCTGAACGTGAAGCCATCCTCGTCACCGCCTTTGGCGCTGAAAAGTGGAGAAAGTACTACGGCGAAGTAGGGGCCGCGCCGTCTGTTCCAGACCACCTTTTTAGGCTTTACACCCAAGACTGCAAACTCTGGCCCGGCAAAAAAGTATCCGACACGCACCTGCTTACGCTGATCC
>CAJQOF010000034.1 GCA_905479855.1 uncultured Cytophagales bacterium | reverse complement strand
CGCCAACTTTGTGCTCAAGATTGACAAATGCTACGGTTGAGCATAAAAATCTTTTCCAACTTTGTGCTCAAGATTGACAAATGCTACGGTTGAGCACAAAAATATTCGCTAACTTTGTGCTCAAGATTGACAAATGCTACGGTTGAGCACAAAAATCTTCGCCAACTTTGTGCGCAAGATTGACAAATGCTACGGTTGAGCACAAAAATCTTCGCCAACTTTGTGCGCAAGATTGACAAATGTGCTGATTGAGCACAAAAAAAAACGATGATAGAACAACCCTTTATTGGTAGAAAAGCAGAATTAGCAAAGCTAAAAGCACTGCACCGCAAAGCAACCCCTGGGCTTGTCATTATTAAAGGCAGACGTAGGATTGGGAAAAGCCGGCTAATTGCAGAATTTGCTTCTAAAAATCCCAAGAATAAACTGTGGAGTTTTGCTGGGCTTGCTCCAGAAGAGGAAATGACGGCACAAAGCCAAAGGGACCATTTTGCTAGCCAACTTGCCTCTTTTCTAAAATTACCTCCGCTCACATTCCAAGATTGGAGCGATGCCTTAGACCACCTGGCACTACATGTGGAAAAGGGAGACATCGTTCTGTTCGATGAAATTTCTTGGATGGGGGCTAAAGACCCAAGTTTCATTCCCAAACTAAAAGCTTGGTGGGACAAACAGACAACACCGATGATTGTTGTTTGCTGCGGCTCTGTATCTACATGGATTGAAGAAAACATCCTGAACAACACCGCTTTCTATGGTAGGGTAAACTTAACCTTAACCTTAGAACCACTAGCCATTCCTGAAAGCAGACACCTGCTAAAGACAATGGGCTTTCAGGGTTCAACCTATGACATCTACAAACTTCTTGCTATCCTGGGGGGTATTCCTTGGTATTTGGAACAAATCAATCCTGGCATGACTGCCGACAACATCATCAAACAACTCTGCTTTGAAAAAGACGGGCTACTCGTTTTGGAGTTTGATCGCATCTTTCACGATCTCTTTAATGGCAAAGGAGCAACGTACAAAAGGATATTGGGTGCCTTGAAAGAGGGGATGGAAATACTTGCAGAAACGCGAGAAAAAATCGATTTCCCTCACAGCGGAACGCTGAGTAAGTTAATGGACCACTTAGTGATTGCTGGCTTTGTAAAGAAACACCCCTTATGGTCTTTTAAAACAGGCAAAGCCCTTAAACAAAGCTTATACCGCATTTGCGACCCATATATACGCTTCTATTTAAAGGTGATTGAACCACATCGCAACAAAATTGATTTAGGCGCATTTAATGATATGTCATTATCTCACTTGCCGGGTTTTGATGCACATATAGGACTGCAGCTTGAATATCTCTTGCTACAAAATCGGCAACTGCTTCTAAACGCCATGGGAGTTCCGGCGAGTGATGTCCGGTGCGATGGGCCCTATAGGCAATTGCAAACAATAAGGAAGCAAGGTTGCCAAGTTGATTATCTGGTGCAAACATATACCAAGAATTTATTTGTCTGTGAATTTAAATTCAAGCGCCGCGAGTTGGGGGCGGATATTGTCGATAGCATGAAAGCAAAGATAAATGCCCTTAAAATACCAAAAGGATACGCAGCCGTGCCGGTCTTATTCCATATAGGTGGTGTGGCCCCCGCTGTAGAAACAGGAGGGTACTTCTATCGTATTATTGATATCGCAGACTTTCTGGAATAATCATACTGTCGCATACTTTTATTTTGTTAAATTCGGGCGAAAAGAAAAGGGAGAGAAAAAGGAAGAAATTGCGCTAATTAATGAATAATCTACCTGTTTGATATGTACCCAACAGCACAAAAAAAAACAATGCACTTCTCTGTTACAGTAGAAAGAGACGAAGATGGCGTATACATCATGAGCTGCCCTTCCTTTCAGGGGTGCCACTCTTATGGCAATACCATGGATGAGGGCATGGAGAACATTAGGGAGGTTATCGCCATGTGTTTGGAAGAAGAGAGTGCTAGCGCCTTGCGGCAGTTTGGCAATACTCGTGAACTTGAAATAGCCGTATGAATGCCCGAATTGCCCGTTATATCTGGAAAAGACATGGTAGGCATGTTGGAGCGAGATGGCTTTGAGTTAGTCCGGGTTAGGGGCTCTCACTGCCGTATGAAGCACATTGATGGGCGAGTTACGACGATCCCTATTCATAAAAACAATGACCTACCCAAGGAATTACTGAGAAAAATTATCCGAGAAGATCTCCAGATTTCTGTCGATGCGTTTATTAAGAAGCTCAAACGATAAAACCTAGGCCCCCCCTCTCTCCCTTCAATGCCAAACTAGCCCCACGCCCTTAATTTGGCAAATATATAACGCTTCCTATTACCAGTATGTAACTCCTAAATTTAGGGACTGTAGGGTGCACTAATTATAACAAAAAAAAGCTCTTTGTTACATTGTTCCTAGCATTAGCTCTCCTAATCATGTGCAACTTCCCCTCCCAAAACAATCAACCGCACTACCCATGAATCCGCTTGAACCACTAAAGCAATACTGGGGCTATAATGCCTTTCGGCCCCTGCAGGAAGAGATCATCCAAGCAGTGCTGGAGGGGAAGGATGTGCTCGCGCTACTGCCCACAGGCGGCGGAAAGTCCATCTGCTTTCAAGTGCCCACCCTTATGCGGCCTGGTCTTTGCCTCGTTGTTTCTCCCTTAATTGCCCTGATGAAGGACCAGGTAGACCAGCTGAAGAAACGGGATATTGCTGCGGAGGCCCTCTACTCGGGCATGGCACCGCGCCAGATTGATCTTATCTTGGATAATTGTATCTATGGAGCGGTGAAGTTTCTCTACGTTTCGCCAGAGCGCTTGAAAACCGAACTGTTGCAGGAACGGATGAAGAAGATGAACATCAGTCTGCTGGCGGTGGATGAGGCACATTGCATTTCTCAGTGGGGATATGATTTTAGGCCAC
>CAJQOF010000033.1 GCA_905479855.1 uncultured Cytophagales bacterium | reverse complement strand
CAACGCCAGGTGCCCCTAGCAACGGCCAAAGCCATGGGGGCGGCGGCGCTCTTTGGCGAGAAGTATGGTGAGCAGGTACGTGTAATTACGTTCGACCCCGCCTTTTCTCTGGAGCTCTGTGGTGGCACGCATGTTCCTGCTACAGGCCAGCTCGGCTTCTTTAAGATTATCAGTACGGCTGAGTAGCTGCTGGTGTGCGCAGAATAGAGGCAGTAACAGCCGTGGCTGCCGAACGTTTTGTGCAAGCGCGCTTTTCCCTGCTCAGTTCCCTCCAAGAATTACTCAAGCAGCCCAAAGATCTTACCAAGGCAGTGCAACAATTATTGAAGGACAAAGCAACGCTTAGCAAGGCAGTAGCTGCCTACGAAGCCCAACAGGTTCAGGAAACAATTGCTCATTTAAAAAACAACGTCCAAACACGCAACGGCATCCAGACGCTCGTTGCGCAGGTAACGCTACCCCAAGCAGCGGCCCTCAAGCAGGTAGCCCTGGCTTTGCAGCAAGTCGGCGCACCCTACGTGGTTATCTTGGCTGCCGAGGTGCAGGGCAAGCCGCATATTGTGGTGACACTTGCTGAAGATTTGGCGAACACATGGCCCCACAACGCCCAATCCATCGTAAAAGAACTCGCAAAACCCATTAAGGGTGGTGGCGGTGGCTCGGCTACCTTTGCAACGGCTGGAGGGGAGGATGTAGCGGGCTTGGGAGAAGTATGTGCCCTTGCCGAGCGTATGCTACAGGAATGCAACCATGCTTTATAGAGAAGTTACTAAAGACCTCATCCCTATTCTTATGACTGATTACGCAACAAAAAGTTTACTGCTCCTGGCGCTCCTCCTAACAACAACCGCAGCCACGTGGTGCAAAAAGGAGGAGCAAAGCACCTATCACGAGAACTTGGCTACGCATAGAATGCAGTTTGCGCCAGCTCAAAGAGAAGAGGAAAGCAAGCCCCAAGCCCATACCAAAAAAAGCGACAGCCCCGTAACGGCTGTGTGTGCCATTACAGAGCAGCTAGACCATTTGCTGGCCTGCAGAAAGAAAGCCAATGAGCAAATTAAGTACCTGCAAGGCTACACCATCCAGGCCTATGTGGGTGGGAGCAGAGATGAGGCATTTAAGATTAGAAACAAACTACACAGCTACTACCCTGCTATCCTACCCGCCATACAATACGACGCCTCCAACTACACGGTAAGCGTTGGCCGGTTTCTCCATAAATTGGAGGCCTACCTAGCCTATGCAGTGATCAGTAAGTATGTCTCCCAAGCCATCATTCGCCCCATATCCTTTGCCAACAGGCCCAACATCTTTACCAATCAGCAAGCTGTGGAAGAGGTGGGCGAGGTGGCGCTGCCCGTACCAAGCAATGTGCCAGAAGAGCGCGAGCAGGAACCGGAGTAACTGCGGTTTATACTGACCGTTTGTGTAGATTCCGCGTATAGGTGCTATCTTCGCCTTCGTCTAAAATTATAAACCCTGTCAATCACACGGCTATATAGCCGTGTAGCCATTTAACTGACGTACAATATGAAACGACCATTCATCAGACAAATTTCTGCTTATGCATTGTGTGCCGCTGTTTGTGGCTTCTTGGTGATCAACACAGCCGGATGTGCTAGCAGTGGCAAGCCCACGAGTAGCAATCCCGGCAAAAAAAGTTTGGGAACGGGCGCCTCGTTTAACGATGGGGAGGATGGGTTTCAGGTACCGCCCTTTAAGAAACAAGCCGAGGGGCCTGGGCTCCTCTACATAGAGGGGGGTATGACCGTGATCGGTGTTTTGACCCAGCTTTCGCCGCATGATCCTAATCCCTACTTCGTGCGCACTGTTTCTGTGGCTTCTTTCTTTATCGATGAGGCAGCAGTGACCAACATCGTGTACAGAGAGTACCTGGATGATTTGCAAAAGAATGATGCCGATGAAGTATATGATGCTGCGCTGCCTGATGAAGAGGTTTGGGTACGTGCCTTGGCTTTCAATGACTCACTGGTAAAGAACTACTTGCGCCATCCTGGGTTTAGCTTCTACCCAGTAGTAGGGGTTAGCTGGGAACAAGCGGAAGAATTTTGCAAATGGAGAACCAATAGGGTCAACCAATTAATTGCGGAGAATGCGGGAGACAAGTATGACGCAGATGACTTGGACGAAGATGGGGCATTGCCTGTGGAAAGCGGCTTGGCTGTGGCTGCTTACCGTTTGCCTACAGAAGCAGAGTGGGAGCATGTGGCGCGGGGTATGACAGTACATGCCACCGATATTGTGGAGTCGAGTCAAAGAATCTATGCATGGGATGGCCTCGCACTTCGGGAGAAAGAGGGGCCACACAAGGGAAAGTTTGCCGCTAACTTCAAGCGAGGCCCTGGTAACTACAAAGGAGTGGCTGGAGAGAATGATAGCAACGGTGCTACTTGTGCTGTTTTCGATTATCCGCCCAACGAGTGGGGAGCCTATATAGGGCGCGGCAATGTACGTGAGTGGGTCTATGACCTCTACAGGCCACTTTCCTCCCAAGATGTGGAAGACTTTAACCCTGTAAGGAGAGACGATACGTTGGACCTTGCTTCTGGCTATGACACAAAAAATAACGCTTCTTTAATTGACAATAACGTGCGGGTAATAAAGGGATGCTCCTGGAAAGACTGTGGCTACTGGCTGCAAATAAGCACCAGAAGGTTCTTAGACAAAACTGAGTCTGATGCCATGACTGGCTTTAGATGCGCAATGACTAGTGTGAGTAGAATGACTGAATAGTTAGTCCATTTCAATTAGTCTGCTGTGGCAATCGTGGCGACGCTTATTTTCGTAGCGCCGGCAGCCAACAGGGTGGTACCACACGCCACCAGCGTAGCCCCTGTTGTGATAATATCGTCTACCAAAAGGAGGTGCTTTCCCTGCACCTCCTTTCTATTTTCTGCTGCTACATAGAACGAGCCTTCTATATTCCGAAACCGCCCTACCCTCCCCTTTTTCGTTTGCGTAATGGTACTTTTACCACGATGCAGATACTGGTTGCTCCAAGGAACATGCAGGGTTTCAGATAATCCCTGAGCAAAGAAATCACTTTGGTTATAGCCTCGCTGCCGAAGCCTGCTGCTATGCAACGGAACAGGAACGATGAGGTCAAAAGAGTTGGCTAACCCGCGCTCCTCTTGCAAGAGCATTCCATACCGCCTACCTAGTGCCACTCCTACCGCTGGCTTATTCTTATACTTGAGGTGATGAATGAGTTGCTGGATCTTGCCCTCTTTCCGGAATTTATACAGCGCCATGGCATGCTCAATGGGCAACCTCCCCAACAGCTTCTGCGCCACTGCATTGTTAGGATCGTCATGATCGATTGTCTGCGGCAGCGCATAAAAGCAACTTGTGCAAATGAGTCTTTCGCCCCGAACAAGTGTGGCCTGGCAGGTCAGGCAGCAGTCTGGAAGGAAGAGATGAATGAAGTCACGAAACATGGCTGCAAGTTAACCATCCGCTGAAGAGGAAAAATAGTTTTTAGCGTAAAACACTTGGTCTTTCCGTAGGTAGTGAGTAAGTTCGCCGGCGAAAGTGATTATCTGACGCATTCATCACCAACGATCCCTATCATGGAAACACTGATTACTACACATCCGGTGGGCATGTACCCG